>NZ_JADPKQ010000459.1:0-1068 GCF_023074015.1 Bradyrhizobium sp. 142 | reverse complement strand
GAACTGCTCGCGACGTGCCTTGGCCAGCATCAGCTTCAGCCGCTCGATTTCCAGGCGGCCCACGGTCACTTCGCTCTTCGCCAGCGTCAGCAATGCTCGCTGCGCAAGGATCATCGCGTGCGCAGCGGCAAGATCGGTGGGAAGCGGATCGGAGGGCGTCGTCACGATGACCATCCAACCATATTCGCCGCTCAAAATCCCGGCAGATTCTCTTCGTGAGTCAAAAAGCCACAGCTTATCCGGAAGCCTGCGGACGCCAGGTTGCCTGCGGCATCCGCCAGTCAATTCCGGACAGCAGATAGGATAGTTGCGCAACGCTGATCGTAACAACGCCGTCCGCCAGCGATGGCCACAGAAAGCGGCCGCGCTCCAACCGCTTCGTGAACAGACACGCGCCCTGGCCGTCATGCCAAATGATCTTGATCAAGTCGCCGCGACGGCCCCTAAAAACGTAGAGATCACCAGCGTGCGGATCCCGCTTCAAGCTCTCCTGAACCAGACGCGCAAGGCTCGGGAATCCGCGGCGCATATCGGTATGGCCGGTCGCGAGCCACACCCGCACATTGCCCGGTATGGCAATCATCGGCGCTCCAGCACGTCGAGCACCCGCGCCAGTGCTTCCGGGTCAACCTGTGCATCCACCCGGATGCGCCGCCGGTTGCCAAGATCGATCTCGATCAGTCCGTTCCAGGCGGCCGGTAACTGCCGTGTCCGGCGATCATGTTCGGACGGAGGTTTCGAATTTTGTTCGCCCGTTCCTACCGCCGAGGCAATCTGCACCGGCGCAAAACATGGCACGACCCGTTCGGCCGTCCGTGCCTGTCGTCGCCAGGTGAACACCACGCTCGCCGCAACGCCGTTGCGGCGCGCAACCTCCGTCACCTTCGCCTCCGGCGCCAACGTCTCCTCGACGATCCGCGCCTTGTCATCCTGCGACCAGCGCCGCCGCCGCTCAACCCCGCCCAAAACCTCGACCCGCATCGCCTGATGACCTTAAAGCTAGACTTAAGGTCACACGCTTCGCGAAATACCCCGCGTCAGACAAGACGGCGCTCGTCGGATGCGTAC
>NZ_JADPKQ010000526.1:0-1077 GCF_023074015.1 Bradyrhizobium sp. 142 | reverse complement strand
AGGGCCGTTCCTTCGTCCCGGCCCTGCAGAACGTCGATCGCGTCGCGCGCAGGGGCGGTCAAGGCCGGCCGTCGCGCTTGGCTTGCGGCGGGCTCCGGCGTTGCCAGGCCGCGCCTTGACCGCGCCGAGCACGGCGCGAGGATCAAGCAGGTCGGACGCCTGCATCGTCGGTCCTCGTCAGCTCGAAGGCGCGTCCTTTAGCCAGCACCGCCCAGGCGATGCGGGCAAGCTTGTTGGCGAGCGCGATCGCCAGCACGTTGTGGTGCAACCGCCTCTTGGCGGCTTCGATCCAGGATTTGAGCCCGTAACGTTCCCAGTTCTTTATCCTGACCAGCACAACCCATGCCGCCTGCACAAACAGAACGCGCAGGTAGCGATTGCCGCGCCTCGAGATTTTGCCGAGGATCGTGCGGTCTCCCGTCGAGATCTGCTTGGGCACCAGTCCGAGCCAGGCGCCGAAGTCACGGCCTTTGGAGAATACGTCTCCAGTGCCGATCGCGGCCACCATGGCGCTCGAAATGATCGGCCCGATGCCAGGCACCGTCATCAGGCGCGAACATGCCTGATCTTGACGGGCCAGTGCTTCGATCTCGCCGGATAGGCCGTCGATGCGCTGATCCAGCCGGCGCCAGTCGCCTGCCAACTCCTCGATGACACGCAACATGCGTGGCGACAGGGCATCGGTGCGCGTCGCAAGGATGGTGGGCAGTTCCGTGCGCAGGAAGCCGATACCCTGGCGCACGGCGATCCCGCGTTCCAGCATGAAGGCGCGAATCTGGTTGATGATGCCGGTGCGTTGCGACACCAGCCGCTCGCGCACCCGATGCAGCGCCTGCAGATCCAGTTGCTCCACGGTCTTGGTCGCCACGAACTTCATCGTCGGGCGCTGCACGGCTTCGGCAATCGCTTCGGCATCATTGAAGTCGTTCTTCTGTCCCTTGCTATAGGGGCGGACATATTTGGCCGGCATCAACCTGGCATCGTGACCAAGCGATGCGAGTTTGCGGCTCAGGTGATGTGCGCCGACGCAGGCTTCCATGCCGATCAGGCAAGGCGGTATATTGGCGAGCCGCGCTT
>NZ_JADPKQ010000194.1:0-1086 GCF_023074015.1 Bradyrhizobium sp. 142 | reverse complement strand
CGAAGAAGCACTGCTTGGCGTCGTTGGTCCGGGCGCTATCGCCGCTGCAACCGCGGCCGCCAAGGAAGCCGGGGAACGGCGGGATCAGGTGCGCGATGCTCTCAGTCGTGATCTCGAAGCGGCGCGCTATGCCGCCGACCGGGCCTTCCGGCAATACGATGCCGCTGACCCCGCGAACCGGCTGGTGGCGAGTGAGCTGGAAGCGCGCTGGAACAGGGCGCTCGCTCACGCGGTGGAGGTCGAGGGCAAGATCGCTATGCATGATGCGGCGACGCCCGCCCCCATTGCTGATCCAGCTTCGCTCGGCGTTCTGGCATCGAACCTCAAAACGGTCTGGGATGCGCCGACGACGGATGCTCGCCTCAAGAAGCGCATTGTGCGCACCCTCATCCATGAGGTCGTGGCCGATATCCACGACGCGGCCTCCGAGATCGTTCTCATCGTCCACTGGGTGGGTGGCGCCCACAGCGAGTTGCGCTTGCCCAAGCGCCGGCGCGGACAGCGCAACAGCACCTCTGCCGATATCATCCAAGCCGTGCGTCAACTGGTGCTGATCGCCAGCGATGACCTGATTGCCGGCATCCTCAACCGCAACGGCCTCAAGACCGGCAACGGCAATCGCTGGACCCGCGAGCGCGTCACATCAATGCGCTCGAACTACCACATCGCGGTGTTCAAGCCCGCCGAGGACGGAACCGAACCCTGGCTCAACCTTGGCAACGCCGCAAAGCTCCTGAAGATCGCGCCCAAGACGCTTCGGCTGGCCGCTGAAGCCGGCGAGATCGATGCCATCCATCCTCTGTCGGATGGTCCTTGGATCTTCGCCCGCGCCGCTCTCACAATGTCCGCTGCCAAATCCATCACCGAACGGGCACGGCTGAACCCCAAATACCCCACGGGATCGCATCCCGATCAGCAAAGCCTCTTCTCTTCAACAACATAGACAGATGGGTGTTCTGATGCGCGATTGTAGAAGTCGAGATACCGGCCGATCGAATGTCGCGCCTCGCCGACGGTTTCGTAGGCTCGCAGATAGACCTCCTCGTATTTAACGCTGCGCCATAGCCGCTCGACGAAGACGTTGTC
>NZ_JADPKQ010000406.1:0-1087 GCF_023074015.1 Bradyrhizobium sp. 142 | reverse complement strand
GGAGGCATCCCCGCGACCCTCCGCGAACGCCTCGGTATGTCCGACACCCCAGCACAAGCCCTCGTAACCACGGACCGGGTTCGGGTTCACGGTCATGCCGCCAACTTCACGCCCGAGCAGGCGCGCGCAGACAGCGTGCCCCGTTTCATGGACGGCGATCCGCACATCCTCGTCGTAAGTGCGACCGAGCGAAGCGAGGAGTTCGTCGTATTGATCGATCTCCCCATCGAGGCCGCCGCCGTTGTCGGTCGTGCCTCCGACGCCGGCAGCGGCCTCCACCTCGGCGAGAGAGGTCGCAGGTTGCGCGTTGCCTTCCTCGGCCGGCTGTGCCGTGCAAGCATGCGCGCATAGATCGCAGCGACGGTGTCGTCGTCCGGCTGCGGCATCGCCCGGGCGATCATCTCGGCTACCGCGGCCGGGATGCGGTCTTCGTTGTCAGGGTCGACGATCCAGCCATCTACTCTGTTGGTGATCCGGTGCGGCTCCCAGCCAGGAGGTGCGGCTTTCTTGGTCACAGGCGCGGCACTTCGATCTGGATCGTGCGCGCCTCGGCGCTGCGGTCAATCACCTGAAATCGCGGATCGCTGACCATGGTCGGCGAGACGTGCGGCGGCCGGATCGTGGCCGCGGGTTCAGGCACCGTGAGCTCGACGGGCTCCGGCTCAGGCTTCGGCTTCGGGATCGGCGCTGTGCCATCGCGGATCGCCCTCACGGTGGAGCGCAACTCGGCGAGCGCGAAACCCGCAGCGACTTCGACCTGCGCGGTCGTGTTGCTGACGAAGCGGGCCATTGCGTTGCTCTCGAAATGAAACTGGAGCTTCTCCAGGGCGTCGACCATGCGCTGAGCAGCCGACAGATAGTCCGGCAGTGCTCGCTCGACCGCGTCGAGGTCGTGGGCCAGCTTGTCACTTGCGGCCTTGCGTTCGACGGCCCCGCGCTCGGCTGTGATCTTGTCTTCGACCTCGACGATCTTCGCCTGCTGCGCTGTGATCGCCTTGGCGAAGTTGTCGCGCGTCAGTGCGCATGCTGCGACCGTCGCCTCCAGCTTGTTGCGGACCTTTTCGTCGGCATCGAGGTCGGCTTCCAG
>NZ_JADPKQ010000120.1:0-54375 GCF_023074015.1 Bradyrhizobium sp. 142 | reverse complement strand
GGCGCGCAAGCGCGCGTCCTTGACCGCTCCTGCGCGCGCCGCCGTCGAGATAGCGCGGGTCGGGGCGGAGAAACGGGCTTCAAGTCGAACAAAGAAACCGACAAGGAGGGCTAACCCGGCGGCAGTATCCGTGGCATGACCATCTCGGCGGAACCGTCCACGCCTTCCGGCTCCGCTCCACCTCCACAACGAAGGCGACAGATCACGAGCTACAAAAGTACGACATCTTCACCCGCTACGGACAGTAGATCGCCGAAATTGTCCGCATGCACCAGAGCGCTTGACGCCGAGCGCGTCTCGCACTGAAATGAAGCTTTCAGTGATGTTGCGGGGGTGGCGTCGTGGAGGAATTTTACAGGGGCTTCGCGCAGCGGGCGCGCGATCTGGCCGAGAACGCGGACCCATTCACCAAGCGGCGGCTACTCGACCTAGCCAAGCGATACGATCTCAAGAGCAGACCAGGATCCGGAGGCGGTCGGTCCATCCCGCCCCCACGTGCGACACCGCCGACGGTGCTGTTTTCCGGGTCCGGCGAAGCCTAACACCTAGTCCGAGCGCGGCCCGGTCGCCGGTTTTCCGTATCTTCATCGGGCGGGACGAGTGTTCACGACTGTCCTGGCCTGTCCAAGTGCCATCTTGGCCGCCGCTTTTCGCATCTCTGCTACGAGATTGCTGTGCCGCTCGACAGCATCGAGATGCGTGGTCGACGACTACAAATCGGCGGCACCAAGCTGGTGCAATGCTTGCCCGCCAACCGACTCTCTAAAATCGAGCCGTCATTGAGACGTAGCTCACACGGCTCCGCGGCCCGGTGCTCTATGGTCTCGTCTCGCGTTCTTCGGAGGAGACAGATGATAGCCACCTTGGCGAGGGCGCTCTCGCGCGTCAGACGTCCGGCCACCGACGTTGAAGACCTGAAGACCATCGCGATCTTCTGCAGTGCCGGTCTGCTGTTCACCCTTTTGGCGGCTATGGCCTTCGGCCTTGCTCTTGGCCCGGAGCCGTTCTGAAGAAATACAGCCGGGACCGTTGTTGCAGCCAACTCGCGCGCTCGACGCAGAACTGAACCGCGCAGGCGCATACGCGGCTCGGGAGTCATCGCCTGCGCCGCGCGATCTCGTTAGCGACCATGCCTTGCGCCCGCACCAGCCGGTCATGCAGGGTTTCGAACATCTCGAGGATGTCATCATTCGGTTCATTCTTGCCCTGCTCTATGGCTTCGGCGACGAGTTCATCGAGGGGCGTCTCCTTCAATTGGCCCTTCTCCAGAAGCTCTTCAAACAGGCCATCGCTGGTCGGCTGCGGTTGAATGCGACCGTCAGAGTTGCACCAGACGGTGAATGTCTGTTGTCCCAGAACGGCGCTTTCGACCATCTCCGCATCCAACGGGACCAGCGTCCCCCAAGCCTCGCCCGCCTCGTCGGCGAACCCTGCCACGTACATCCGTTGCTCCACGGCGTCTTCATCGCGAAGCTGGAAGAACGGCGTGAGCATGATTGGAGGGCATTTTGCCATGACGATCTCTCCGAACGGCTTTGCGCCGACACAGTGCAGCAGCCGGGCCAGCGCCGGCACCTTCGATCACACGAAAAAGGCGAGGTCTGAGAGCGGCACCTCATCGCCTCACGCCCGCTGCTTGTCTCGCCGACGGGAATTGATCTGCGCCATCAGGATCGGGCCAAGCGAAAATTCGCCGACCTCGGCTTTTCGCGTCAGACCCCGCAGATAACCGCCGGCGGAATTGATCGCCGTCCCGCGCTGCAGGATACACGCGACGACGATGGCTGCAGGCACCTCGCCCATGACCGCTTGCGCCTCCTCCCAGGCGCTCGGACTAATCCCCAGCATCGATCGTACAACGGCCGCTGTGGCCAGGAAATCGCGCCAGTTCGAAACCCCAGCCTTGGCATAATCGACGATGTCAGGGCATGCACCCAAGACCATTCCCAACGGATACGAACTCTCAGCGACTCGGGATGGTTGAGGTTTTGGCTCAGCTCTCGCCGCCCTGCCTTCTCGAAGGCTAGGTTCAAGATCAATAAGGGCTTCTGGATTTGAATTCTGTATGTGGCGCTCAGGATGGGACTCATTGGCGCTCGGATTCTCGGATTTGATGTGTGCTTCCAGAAGATTGAGCACGTCATCAGCAAGTTGCGACAGCTCGTCGGCGATCGGCTCGAGCTCCTGGCGCGTAGCCGTGCGCGGAATCTGATCGACGATCGCGCGGAAGGCAGCGTGCACGACCTGCCAATCGGCAGGCCCCTGCCCTCCCCGTCGCGTCGGGACGCCTTCCTCGAGGCCGGTTGCAATCATCTTCGCGACGTCGCGCCGGCACAGCGTGATCCGCTCACGCACGAGCTTGAGTGCGCGGGCTTCGGCTTCGATATCAGCCGCCAGGTTCTCGAACTCCTCCGAGCGCACGACGAGCGGCGACAGATCAAAGCCGAAGGCGAGCTCGATTTCGCCGGCATTGCTCTTTCGCGCAAACCGCTTGCCATTCGGACTGTCGCGCCGAACGATCAGGCCCGCGTCGACCAACACAGCAAGGTGACGACGGAGCGTCGATGCCGGCATGCCGTGCGCCCGCCGAGTGAGTTGATGGTTTGACGGAAAAACAATCAGATCATCCTCCCCGGTGAGCGCGGTTTCGGGATGGAAGGTCAGCAGCGCGTTCAATACCGATAGCGAGCGCTCCGAAACCCCAAGGCGCGGCCGTGCTGTGCAGATGGCATGGAAGATCTTCCATTTGTGCACGATCTTTTCGGGCGGTCGTGCCGTTGCGACCATTTGGCTTGCCACGTGGGCAAGCGTCAGCGATCGCCGCCCAAAGGGCGTCGTTGGAGAGTGTGACTGCATGTCTTTGCCTCAGCTGGGCAAAGAAAACCTGCTCGCCGAAACGGCGATAAAATCGCGTAGAAACTCTTGACTGCGATTCGCGAAAGTGATTCTCTGTCAGTCGCCAAACTTGAAGAGAAGGCTTCCGGAACTCCGTTTCGGGGGCCTTTTTTCTTTTCCCTTGTCTGCTCCTGGTTGGTGTTTACGGGACGAGGCCGTCAGGCCTCGGTAGTTTCCTGGCCGCCACTCGTCTTGGAAAAGGCGTCGAAGATGGCCGGGAGTTGGTCCACAAGAAATGCCGCGAATGTCACCGAGACATTCTTGTCGATGGTAAGCTTCAATTCGCGCTCGATCTGACGCACGTGCGCAATCTTGTCCCCGGATGCGGAAAGGACTGGCTTCTCTTCCGAGGGCTTCGATGTCCCCGCGGGAGATGGACGGCTTGCTGCTGAGAATGCAGCGAGAAATCGCGCGTCGGTTTCCCGCTCTGCAAATTTCGGGTCAGCGATCACCGCTCTGACACGTTTGAGCGCCGCGGCATCCTTGAGTAATTCAGCGAAGGACTGCCAGCGGCCGCGGCCAACTTTCGGAGCCTTCCCGATTGCTCGAACGACTTCGGGTGGAACCGATCGAGCGACGGCAAGGAGTTTCGATGCCTCAGCCCGATCGATCGACAACGCATCCTGCACGATTGACCGGCTATGCCCGGCATCTTCGATATGCATCGCGAAGCTGGCGCGCTCAATGAAACTCAAATCCTCGCGCGGTGCGTTCTCGAGTCCTTGCGCCACGACAAGGGCTTCATCTGACAGCGATCGCAGGATCGCTTTGACGGAAATACCCAATTCGCGCGTGGCGCGGACGCGGCGATGACCATACGCGCTTTGATAGCGCCCTTTTGCTTCAGGATGCTCCCGAACGAGAATGGGCACCTCTTGGCCACGCTGTGCGATCGACTGTTTGAGTGCTTCGAACGAGCTATCATCATTGTCGCGAAACCGGTCGGACAGGGGTGACGGATCAATAAGCGAAGGGTCGATTTCAAGGATCACAGCCCCAGACGCGATTCTTTCGCGAAGCTCCTCGTTCTCCTTCTCGACTTCGGAAAAAGAATCCTTCAACGAACGGACCGAGCCCGACGAGACCCGCGGCAAGGCAGCGGGCACGTTGTCAGCTGACAACGTGCTTGATTGCGGGGCCGTGAAAAGGCTCTTGATAGTGTCAGTACGTTTGCTCATCGACCCCACACCTTCTTAAGAAGTTGCGCGATTTCGGCATTGACCGCATCGACTGATTCCAGCGCGCGGTCGTAGGCGCCCCGCCCTACCGCGCCGCGCTCCAGCTCATAAAGTGATTGCTTGGTGAGGCCAGCATTGGCGATTGCAGTCGATTTCCAAACAGTGGCCTGGAGCACATCCGATCCAAAGAGATTACGAAGGAGGGCCACGATTTGAGCTTCGGGCACGTCGTTGGGATCGTGACGCGTGATGACGTACCGGATGAAGTCGTGGTCGAGTCGCCCGCCGGCTTCCTCGATGACGGACATGAGATCCGACGTCATGAGGAGAAATTGGCTCATGGATGCGACATCGACCATCTGCGGATGGATGGTCACGAGCATCGCGGTGGCCGCGTTTAGCGCGCCCATGGTCAGGTAACCAAGTTGGGGTGGGCAGTCGATAACGACGACATCGTAGTCGTCGGCAACCTGGTCGATGGCGCTGGCGACTCGGCGAAAGAACAGGTCGTGTCCGCGTTCACGCCGCTCGATCATTGCGCGAGGCGTGTGGTGCTCGAACTCCATCAGCTCAAGATTGCCCGGAACAAGACCTATCCCGTCAAAGTAGGTCGGCCGGACAATGTCGCGCATCGGCCGGCGGTGCTCGTCATACCGGATGGCACCGTAGAGAGTTTCATTCGCCCCAATATCAAACTCGGGCTGGTACCCGAACATCGCGGAGAGCGACGCTTGCGGATCGAGGTCAATGGCAAGGACCCGAAAGCCGGCAAGGGCGAGGTATTGGGAAAGATACAATGCCGTCGTCGTCTTGGCGGACCCGCCCTTGAAGTTGGCGACGGTGATAATTTGGAGCTTGTCGCCCGGCTGGCGGCGCGGGAGAAATTCCGACGCGTCTCGGTGCCGCGCCGTGGCTAGATAGGCGCGCAGCTCATGAATCTGAGCCAGTGTATAGGATCGGCGGCCCCCAAGTCCGGTCGCTGGGGTCGGTCCAAGTCCGTCGAGGGAGAGCTGTCGGAGATAACCATCGGAGACGCGTACAATTCGCGCAACCTCCCCTGAGGAGAACGAGCGGAGAGACTTACTGGCTGAAGGCGGGAAAAGCGTTGTCGCCAGCGAGCGAAGCTGGCCGGAAAGGATGCCGGCGTGCCGGGTGATCCGGGCAGACGCAGTCTCGCTCATGGTAAGTGAATCTTCCGCTAAGCTCGGCATTTGCTTTCTCAAGACGTTTTCTGCGCGTCAGACGCCTGATCTCCGTCTTGAGAGATGGCCACGATTCTATGATTTGAGCAAGAATTAAAGGGTTAACGAGTTGTTAACGCCCAATGGCGCGCTGCCCACAAGCAATGGGGCTTTTCGGTGCCTCGTGCAGCTGTTGTCAGCTGACAACAAAGCCTCCAGCGACCGGGCGGAATTCTACTTTAGCATGAGTCGGCGCCCCCGCTCCCGCCGCTGCATCGAAAGGTGCAGCCATTGTGCATCGTCTCGATCAAAGAGACTCGCGCAGCTCGCAAAGTGCTCCGAACCGTCCCCCTCCCCCACTCTTGCCAGCGCGGGCCGCCTCGACATTATTCACCGCGGATGATGTGATGGCACGCTGCATCCAGCCCCCGTCAACCCGCTTCAGCCGCCTCGTCAGCGACACGGGCCTTTTAGCGCCCACGTTGGACGGGCGAAGAGTCGGCAACGCCGGCTCACTATTCCCGAGCCGTCGCAGATGAATCGAGGACTTCCCCGCCTACGCTGTACCGCCGCCGGGCAAACACGCTGTCGACGCTTCGGTCCGGATCTGCTGGACATGCCCCGCCCGGCGCGCCGCGAGCGGATATTAGAGGCAGTCTTCCTTGGTATTATAATACCATCGTCGCCAAAGTCTGCCAAATTCACGACGCTGGTTGCAACGGGGACCTTCTGCGGCGGCGCCGCGTTCCCGTGTGCCGCCAACGGCGGGTCCTGGGTGCCCATCCCGTTCGCGACCGCGACCGGATAGGCGACCTGGACTCGGTTCGCCACCTCGGCCGGGCACCACCAAGCAGCAGAGAACTGGCCTCGCCCGGCTCAATTGTAATGGCAGTGACTTGGCCCGGCTTCGGACAGTCGGCCGAGGCGACGTCCATCGCCAAGCTTGAGATGCGCTTGGTTCGGCGCATTCGCACGCAGGGGCTCGGCATCGCTGGAGTTAGGGATGGGGCCATCACATGCGACATTGGGATGACCCGGTCGAGGGGTGAATCGACCTCGCGGCGGACTGTCCTAATCGAGTTCAACAAGACGAGGCGCCCAGTGCCGAAGGCCAGCCGCTCCTTTGGATAGCAAGCAGCAAAGCATCCGCACCGAGCCTCGGCCCGTGGGAGATCCGCCGAGATCCGAGCTGCGAGCCACTCCGACATAGCGACATCGGACGGGCGGAACTCTTGCCAGATAACAGCGCCCCGGGAAGAGGTTGTTGTCAGCTGACAACAGGGGGCTTGCCTGGGATGGATGTTGTCAACTGACAACATTTCCCTGCTGCGCTGGCTCCCAATGCCATTCAGCACAGGCTCGCGGGAAGCACCAAAGAGGAGGGGTGGCATTCATAGAATGCTAACCTTAAAAATTCGGCCTCGGACGAGTTTCGCGCCAAGCTTCGAGATAGGCGAGGTCCGAGGCCAGCGCCCGCAGACTATTCTCGCCATGCCCTCGCGCGCGAGGTGCTTCAGCGTTTCGACGTCGTCGTCGGTCATGAGCGCGGCGAGCCGGTCACGCCGTTCCATCGGCAGGATCGCCGAGAGCGTATCGAGCTGCAATGCCCGCCGGGTTTCGGGATCGGAAACCAGCGCGCGGGAGGTGATGTCGTCCATGGGTGGCGCTCCCTCAGAAGCCGTAGGTGCGATCCGCCCAGCGCAGCAGCACGCGGGCGTCGGGGTCGGGTAGCCGCACGCGCTGCGCCTTCAGGCCTTGCGCGATCGCCAGGCCAACGTCGGGGTCGACCCAGTGGCCGTGGGTCATCAGGAAGAACCAGCCGAAGGACAGGCCGACCTCACGGTCGACCGCCTCGACCCGGTCCATCAGCAGATGAACCGAAACCTCCGGCGTCATCAACAGCCGCTCCTTCGGCGGCCTCAACGGTCGGGGAATAAAGCCAACTTCGCGCTCGCCCTTGTGGGTGTAGTCGCGGATATCGAGCGCCCAATGCGCGAAGACGCGCTGCGGTCTCGCGCTCGATTCTTCCCAGTCTTGAAAGAACCGCAGCTCGCGCGGCACAAAATCGAAATACTCCGGAACCGCCCCCAGGAACGGCGTCTCGCGCGTTCCGCCCGGCCCGACCTCGCGAATCACCCGCTGTTCAAGCTCCGGCCGCTTGGCCTCCCGCTTCTCATGCTCGACGCGGCCGCAGCGATCCAGAAAGCTGCGGACGTGAACCACTGCACCGCCGGCGCGGCCGAGGAGACGATAGACCGGACCGGCCAGACGATCCGAGTCCGGGAGCTGGTCGGTGCGGGGCCAGCTCGGATCGAGCAGTTCCTCTTCCCCGAACGGGCGGTAGTTGGGATTGACGATTGGACCGGCGCGCCATTCGATTTCGCGACCGAGCGCGATCTGGACGTAATCGGCTGCGCCGGGTCCAGTCGGCGCGAACACGAAGGCGCTGGTGCCGCGCCATTCGGTGATTTGCAGGTCGGTCTCCTTCAGGCGCCGCCACAGCGCGTCGATGTCGCCCCCTTCCTTGGCGAGCTCCGCTGCCATCCACGGCCGCAGTTCGCCGAGCCGCGTGCCGTCGGGACGAAGCACCGATCGGGTATCGCGCCAGTAATCGTCATCGATCCGCGCCACGCCGAATGCAAAGCCCGGAAACGCCGCGGTGAGGGCTGGGACCAGGGCCGTGTCTGCCGAGGCCGGATCGAGCCCGGCGAGGACGGTTTCGAGCGAGGCGGCATCGGGGAGGCGGGCAGGGGTGGTCATCCCGGTGAACTCTCATCGGTCCAGGGGTTGAACAGCGGCACGCCCAGCGGCGCAAAATCCTTAGTGTTGCGGGTCGCGAGCACGAGCTCGTGGGCGAGCGCCGTGGCCGCAAAAAACCCGTCCATGACCGAGAGCGCAATGCCGCTCTGGCGGGCTTGCGCCATCAGATCGCCCCAGCGTTCGGCAATTCCCGAATCGATCGGTACAATCCGTCCGGCGAAGCGCGCCGGCAGATCCTCGGCGAGCCAGGCCGCCAGCGCCTCACGACGCCGGCCGGAATCCATCAGGGCGATGCCGCGCTTGAGTTCGGCGATCGACGCCACGCTGATGAAGGCTCGGTCTTCGTCGATCGCGTCAAGCCAGGCGAGCACCTTGGGGTCGGGCGCCGGGCGACGCACTTCCGACAGCACGTTGGTATCGAGCAGCACCTTCATAGATCGAGGTCACGCGGCTGATCGCGGACCCGCTCAAGATCGAGATCGGCATCCCGCAGCGGCGACGTCATCAGGAACTCGGCAAGCGTGCCTTTGCGGACGGTCTTTCGCGCCCATTCCTCGGCCGAGACGATGACGACGCTCGGCTTGCCGTGGCGGGTAATGATCTGAGGATCGGTTTGAGCGCGCTCGATCACCTCGGACAGCCGCGCCTTGGCGCCGGCCACGGTCCAATGGCCCGAACCGGGCGCGGGGGACTTTTGGGATGTGGTCACGGTTTTCCCCTATGACTATAATGACTAATATGACTATAGGCGACTTCAAGGCGATTTTCAATGTGGCTTCGTGCCAGAAATGGCGCGGTTCTGCCGCCGCGCTGCTATTGTCGGCGACCGAAAGGAGAGGCGCGTCATGGCCCATACCGACAAGCAAAAGACCTCCCCACTGCGCGAAGCCGCCGGTAACCAGATCGCCGCCCGCGATAGGCGAGCCGTGCGCACCGAGGATCTGAGCGAGGAGGAAATCGCCGCGGTCGAGGCCAGCGAGATGGGACCCGGGTTCGAACATCTCGATGCCGAGCTCGACCCGGCCGGGGCGTCTGTGGTCGAGGTTGGCGTCGACTTCGGCCGAAAACTTCGGGCGCACGGTGATGCCACCAAGGGACGGCCGGCCGACAAGGCGTTTCGCGACAGCCTGTTCGACGATTCTTGACCACGATCCCGCTCCGGCGCGAATTGCCGGCGCCAATATCGATCGGAAGGGCAGGGGACTTTGTCTTCCGGAAGGGCAAAGCGCCTTAGCATGGCGGGCTCTCAGGTCGATCTGCTGCTCAGACGACGCGATGTCCGGGCTTGTAGACGACCAGAATCCCTGATTTGCGGATTTGCGTCCAACACTATCGATAAGGGGGAGTTATCGATAGTGAGCGGTCGCCGGAACAGGCGTCGCTGTGACGGAAACCAACACTATGTTAGCTTCCGTTTCGCCGCTCCCTGTTAAGGTTATCAAGACCTTGCCGTCCAGCTACAAAATCCCCGATCCGCTGCCCTGGCCCCAGCTCGCCGGGCCGCTTGCCGCCGCCGAGGATGCGCTCGCCCGCCTCGACGAGCGGCTGGCCAAAAGCCCCATCGGCAACGGCGCGATCAGCCGGATGCACTTCAGTGATGCCTGCGCCAGTCTGTGGCTCGACGGCGAGCTCGTCCACCTCGACGACTTGGTGCTCCACGACGCCGGCATGGATGTCCGCACCCCCACCCACGAGCTGACCCGAGCCCATGCCGTGCTGCGCGCCCGTCGGCGCATCGCCGAGGCGAAGCCCGAGTGGGCGCTGTCCGTTGCCGGGCTCGCTGGCCTCCGCGGCCGGAGCGAGCGAGAGGAGGGGGCGGCCAACCGAAAGGAAGCTGGGGGAAGTCTTGGGCTCGACGAAGACGCGGAGCGGGAGGAGGTGGGTTTCGAAGGGCCGGTTGGCGCCATCAACACCGATCCTCATCTAACCGCCGCCTTCGCCGCGATCGACGCCGCGAACGCCAGGACGGAGCGCAGGCTCGCTGACGAGGCTCGGTCGCGGCCGGAGCGGGATTCCCTCGTCTACGATCCGGAGTGGGACGAGGACGGCCGCCTCGACGACTGGCGCGCCGTCGTCGACGAGACCCGCACGCTGCCGCCGACCCTGGCGGCGGCGATTGCCGCGGATGCCTGGGACGAGATCGAACCGCTCGAGCACACGCCTTGGCTCGGCCGCCTGCTCGCAGCTAGCATGTTGCGCGAGCGCGGCAAGACACGCTGGCATCTGCCGTGCCTGCATGCCGGGCTGAAAAACATCTCGCGTGAGCGCCGGCGGCCGCGCGACGCCGCAGCGCGGCTCGCCGTGCAGCTCGAGGCGATGACGGCCGCGGCCGAGGCCGGCCGCAAGGACCACGACCGCTGGCTGATGACCAGAATCCTGCTCGCCCGCAAGCTCGCCGGCCGTCGCGCCACTTCAAAACTGCCAGCGCTCCTCGACTACGTGCTGACCCGGCCGATTGTCTCGGCCGGCATGATCGCGGCCGAACTTGGGATCACGCCCCGTGCGGCCCAAAACCTCGTCGCCGAACTCGGCCTGCGCGAGGCGACCGGGCGAGGACGCTATCGGGCGTGGGGCATCCTGTAGGACGCCGAGTTAGTTAGTGCGGTGCCCCGCCACGAAGCAGATGCCGCTGGCCGTGCTCGGTCATCCAGCGGGCGCGGGCAAGATGGGATCTCCAGGCGCGGCTGGCCCGATCAGGCTCCTGGGCCGGATCAAGGTGCAGCACGATCCGCGCAACCTCTTTCCAGTCGGCGCCGTCGGCTTCGGCATCGAGCAGGCGCAGGTAGGTGACCAGGTGCTCTTCGTCGTAGCCGGTCGGAACCGAGGCGGTCGGTGCGTCGTCGGCGACATCGGGGTCAAGCGGGGGCTTCTGCATGGGGCGACTTTCGCGGACGAGATTCTGGCGACCGGAGCGTAGGTGAGATGCTGCACCGGCGAATAGACCCCAAATGCGCACCACGTGGTGCATCACCGGCATTCCCCGGCACCGTGGCTGCTGCCGTATCTCCATCGCGCCCGGTGGCGCGGCTTGACATACAATGCAAATGCATTACATCGAAGCGTGTGCAACCCCCGGAGCCAGCCATGGCAAAAACGGCTGAAATTCTCGAAATCCCCGCCACCATCACTGAGCGTGGCCAGACGACGGTGCCCGCGGCCATCCGGAAAATGCTCGCGCTCGGCAAGCGCGATCAGGTGGTGTTTCGCGGACTTGCGGATGGCACCGTCGTGATCGCGAAGAAGGTGGTCGAGGATGGCGATCCCGTGATCGGCAAGTTTCTCTCATTTCTCGCGCGCGACATGGCGAAAGAACCGTCGCGGATTCGGCCGGTGCCGCGCTCGCTCGTGTCCCGCGGCAAGGATCTGGTCAAGGGCGTTAAGGTCGATCTCGACGCGCCACTTGCGGACGACGAGGCGTGAGCCACGAGACGCTCGAAATCAACGGCTGGACGATCTACGCACACCCGCTGTTTCTCGACCAGCTTGAGGCGATGATCGACGCCGTCGAAAAAGCGCGGAAGAAAGACCCGCAAGGATACAAGAAGAAGCGCACTACAAAACTGCTCGCGGCCGTTCTCAAGATCGCGTTCGAAGACATTCCGAGCGACCCGACGCGCGACACCTACCGCCAGGGCGGCACGCTCGGCGATGCGTACAAGCATTGGTTCCGGGTAAAATTCCTGCAGCAGTTCAGGCTGTTCTTTCGCTACCAGCAATCCGCGGATGCGAAGGTGATAGTGCTGGCTTGGGTCAATGACGACACGACGTTGCGCGCTTATGAGAGCGCAGACGACGCCTACGTGGTCTTTCGCAGGATGCTCAATCGCGGCCATCCGCCCGACAGCTGGACCGACCTGCTCGCGGCGGCGGGCGCAGATTCGGCGAAGCAACGGCTGGCTCGCGCCGCTCCCAAGACATAGCTCTCGCCCGGCCACCAACCGAGCGTCAGCCGGGGGTTGGGCTGCTCGGCGGATGGTAGCGGACAACTCGCCCCCCGACGCGCCGCAGGATCTCGTCGCGGAACTAGGCCTCGCAGGGCTAATCGTGCTCCTGGTGCGGGATCGATAAAGCTCACTCGACTTTGGCCTCGAGTTCAAACTGGTCGGTTCATACCTCGTAGCAATGCGACGATTCACAGGGATAAGCTAAACAGTTCCGTACCCGCGCCTGGGGCCCTGAGCGTGGCACATCTGCTGGTATCAATGCAGACGCGGGTACGCCTTTCAGCGAGGCCGCTCTCGCGGACCCTCAGTCCCGGCTGGGGCGGGACCAGATGAGCTGAAGACCTTCCTGGCCTTCCACCTCGATCAGGGTGGCGTAGATCGGAGCCGGGAAGCTCGGGTCGTCCAGCTTGACCGAGAGGTAATCGCGCTCGGTGTCCCTGGCGGTCTTCTGCCAAGCCGCTCCCAGCTCGACATTACCGGCGAAGATGCGGAAGTGTGGTCCCTTGTCGGAGGGGTTCTCGACCCGCACTAGCTTGGCTTTGGCATTGAGGGCGAGGGTGCGAACCGTGCCGGTGAAGCCGTTGCCGGTCGAGGTGAACGTGCCGATGGTCGCCATTCTCGTGTCCTTTTTCAGTTTCCGGGCCACGCCCATCGCGGCCTCGATGGCTGGCGACAGACCGGAGGCGGTCGACCCGCACCCCGAAGGGGCCGGCACGCAGTAGAGGGCAGTCAGGGCACGACTTTCTTGTCTTGCGCGAGGAATGGACGCGCAGCGGTCCAGGGGAAGAAAGTCGTAACCGGCTGTTGCGGGGGTTAGAGCGAGGCGGCGCTTAAGCGACGACGCCCTTCGGTCAGACATGCCAAATCGAGCACGACGTGGGTGTGCCAGAAGAAACGCCCGAGGAACACGACTTGCGATCATCGAAACCCTGACCGGGGAAACAACCCGATCACCGCTCATCGCACATCTGACAATTCCTCACGCTTGCCGGTCGAGGTTCGAACCCCAGAAGGCAAGGACGCTGCTCAGCCGCCGAGAGTCACGCAACCCGCAAAGTGAACCCGCAGGGTGCGAACGAGATTTGCTCGGCAAAACCGACGCCCCGTGCAAAACCAGAACGTTGCCCGCCCTCGAAGGAAGACAGGCAAGATTCCCCGTCAGGTCCCGCAGCGCGAGGAATAAAGAGTCAGCTATAGCGGCCAAGCAAGGGGCTGCGGTGTCTGCGCTGATCGCCGGATAAGTAAGGGCCGGGAAGCGCCGATGGCAATCCCGTGTGCGCGCATCATGCTGCCTCCTCGACACCTGCGGCTTTCGGCTGCAGGTCGTGCAGATAGGCGACGGCGCGTTGTGCATGCGCGGCAGCCGAGAATATAAGGCGCTTCTCATTAGACAAGAGGTCCATCCACGACGCGAGGTAGCTTGCATGATCCGGCCGAGGTTCCAGTTCAGGAGAGATCCCGAGATCAGCGCAGAGGAAGCAGCTCCCGAGTTCAGCAATCAGCTCTTCGCGCGCGCGTTCGCTCCGATCCTTGCCGTAACGGCTGAGATCGCGATTGACGCGGTGAGCAGGAGCGGTCCAGTGCACGGTCTCATGGGCTCTGACGGCGACATACGAGGCCGTGTCGCGAAAACTTTCGATCGGCGGCATCTGAATATGATCGGACGAAGGCGCGTAAAACGCCATCGAGCCGCCGTGCCGAACGATCGCGCCGGTGTTGGCAAAGAAAGCGTCGGCGTGCGCGTTGCGCTCGATCGTTGATGTGACGACGGGCGGCCGAGCGTAGTAGTGCGCGGGCAAACCATCGATTTGATCGACGCAGAAGACGGTATAGGCTTTGAGGAAGGGGATATCCCGTTCGACTTCGTCGCCGAGAGCGTCGGTCTCCGTCTTGGTGAAGCGGCTGGCATACACCACGGTGCTGCCGGTCTCACCCTTGCGGACATGCGCGCCAAGTTCATTTGCCTGCTTGAACGTCATCGAGATCGGCGAGCAGAAGCCGCGCGCGATGGCTTCTGACCAAAGCAGCAAGACGTTGATGCCCGTATAGGGCTGGCCGTTGTGTCGCAGCGGTCGGGTGATGCGGTTCGCTATATTCGCGGCGGTCCAAGGTTGAACCCAGGGGCGCACGCCGCGTTCGAGCTCGGCGATGATGCGGTCCGTGATGCGCGCGTACAGGTCGCCTCGCGACTTTTCTGCGTTCCTGCTCATTACAAGAACCTCCGTTCGGGAGGCCGCGCCAATCGCGGCTCCTCACGGGGTCCGCCACCGCCGGGCTCAAAGTCCGCGCACCCGAAGGGCCGAAGCACCGCGGAGGACGGCGAAGCCGTTGCGCGGACGTTGGGCCCGGCGCAGGACCACAGGCCGGGAGGGGCCGACGATGGCGAGCAGCAGGGGCGGCGGCTCCCTTTGTTGCAGCGTCGACACGAAAAAGGGTCGGTCTCGCGGATCGGCCCGTCAGCTGGCAGCAGTGGAAGAGGCGCGGGGCCAAGGCCCCGCGCCGACAGTCAGTCGAACGCCGACATCTGCGCCTTGGCCGCTTTCCGGCCGACGGTGTCGGTCGTGTTGTCGACGGGACGCTCGAAAGGCTTCCACTCCTCGCCGACGACCCGTTCGTAGGCGGCGACGGCGCCTTCGGCGGCCATGCGAAGCGCGTGAGCCTGCGCGCCCATGTCGGCGGCGAATTCGCGCTTGCGCTGTGCCTGGCTATCGAAGCCGACCGGACCATCGAGGTCCTCATCGCGGCTGTCGTTGGCGAGCTTGGCGGTCGCATCTCGCGCTTCAGTGACGGCTCGGGTGTAGAACTGGCCGGCGCCGTGCGCCGAACCGACATAAGCACCGACGATCCGTTGCAGGTGGATCTGCATGGCGCGTTCACTCAGGCCATCCTTGAGCGCGTCGGCGGTCTCGATGACGAGTCGCTCGTGCAAGTCGCGGATGCCGTCGCTGTCGAGGACGGCGAGGCCGAAGCTCTCGGAGATGCGCAATGTCTGTGCGGAGTCGGGGCAGACGAGGCGGACCATTTCGAGGGTCGTGCCGCGGCGGAGCGGGATGACACGGGCGGAGGAGCGGGGAGAGCGGGCGGTTTTGGTCATGATGAGATCCTTCTCGGTTTCGCCTTGGGAAGCGATCGGCCCTTGGCCGTCGCTCCCTCGGGTGCGGTCGACACGAACCGGCTGCAGCGGGCCGCTTCAGGGGGCGGCGGCTGCCAAGGCGAGGAAGGGCGGGTTGCGGGCAAGCGGGACTTTAGGCCTGCGAAGAACGCGGCTCCCCATCGCGAGACGGCGGCCGCCGATCGCTTCGCGACTTGCCCTTGAAGCGGACCGCGGGCGGTTCAGACCGCAGCACAAACCGAGGGAGTGACCGGCAAGGGTCATCCGCCGCCGAAACCGTGAGAGGTCGGGCCAATCCCGCTGGACTCTCCTCCTCGACATGGTGTGTTCGCGCCCGCCGCTCGCGCTCCGATTGGTGGATCCTTTGTCTCTCACCGCCACGCAGCGGAGACCCGATGGCGCGTACGAAACTCGGCGATCGCCGTCTCCTGCCGATCGAGCTTGCGCGTGAGAGCGTCGATCTCGCCGCGACGAGCCAAGGCGAGCTCCGCGACATGCTGCTGAAACAGCCGCTCGTCCGCGCTCGTCCAGCTCGATGCGTTGCGGCCGCGCTGCTTTCGCTTCGTCCGGTCGGTGATCGTCAGCCGTTCGGCCCGTGACGTGATCTGGCGCTGGATGAGGTCCGAGACGGCGCTGAGTCTCGGCTTGCGCGGCTTTCATGCGCGCGAGTAGGAGGCGTTGGTCTTGACGCTCAATCATCGCCCGGTCCTCACGGGCCATAGAGGAGGCGGACTCGTCGGGAGTGTTGTCGTCCGGGAGGGACACCGCGGCGATGGATGAAGCGATTTGGTCGCCAGCGACGCCCCGCGCCGAATCGATGCCAGCGTGCTTGCGCATGCCTGGCGTAAGGATGCCGTCGAGTGCGTAGGCGATGGCGCTCTCGGGATAATGGTGCACGTGCATGAGGAGATCGACGGCGACAAGGCATTCATGCTGAATCTCCTTTCTGTCGACGTCAGCCGGGCAGGGCTCCGGTGCGTGGATGGATACGCGCACGGCGCACCTCCAAGCGTCGGCGCCGGTGAAATGCCGTCGAAGCCGCGGATGCCAGACGACGAGGACCGGAGTTTCGCCGTGCTCGTCAGCGGCCATGCGCCAGCCGAAGGCTTTGGCAATGAGGCGCCAGGGCATGGGTCACCTCCAGCCGACGAAGTCGGAGGGGCCGCCGTTGACCTGGTGGCGGGCCTCGTCGATCACGAAGCCGAAGCGTCCGACCTGAAACTCGCCGGACGGCACGAGGAAGCGGCGCTCCTCAGTCCCGGGCCCGCGCTTTCCGCCCGGCGTGGCCACAGTTTCGACGAAGCCGGGCGCGTGCTTCGAGGTGATAGCCGACACGACGATCCAGTCCCGCGCGTGCGCCTGCTCGAATGCACGGCGGTCCTTTTCGCAGGACTCGCCCGGCTTGAGGATCGCGCCGAACATCGTTTCCCACGTGTCCGGCCAACTGTCCTTGATCGTTCTCTCGGCGCAACGGCGTTCGAACGCCGTGAAGAGATGCGGGAAGGTGATCGCCACGATCGCCCATTCGGCATCTTCCTCGTACCAGCCGCCCTTCGAGCGCAGCAGGGGGTGGACCTTGCGGTTTTGCTCGGCCGAGAGCTTGAAACCGCCGTGCCCAGCTGTGGAATGCGCCGTAACGCCTTCAGCGTAGACGGTCGCGCCCTGCGAGGCGCCCCAAGGCGTGTGGGCGCGCGATTGCTCTTCGACCCGGCCGAGCATCTTGCGCTCGCGTTGATGCTCGGCGTTTTCGAGCACGGCGTTACGAAACGCCGTCTCGTCGGCGAGCTCGCCGGAATGTCCGTAGAAATCGCCGCGCGTCCACTCGCCCATCGGACGGGAGAGGCGCCAAGCTGTGACGAGAAAATGCCGCCCGTCGTGGGCCGGCGCCATCCCAAAGCCCGTCTCGCCGACAAGCGCGACGAGAAGGCCGTCCGCGCTGCGGCCAAAAGACACTCCCGGGGTTCCAGGAGCCTCGTCGGAAGCGGAAGATGGCGCGTTCATGCCGCAGTCCTCCCCTCGATGATGTCTGTCCCGTCTTCCTCGACCGTCACGCCCTCGAGTATCGCGTTCGGATAACCGTGGCGTGTCAGCCACTCATTCGCGTCGGCCTCGTTCGTGGCGAGATAGACGAGTTCGGCATCTTCACCGGCGCGGTCGAACACGCGGACCGAGCCGATGGCCGGACGTTCGACGACGGTGAAGTGCAGCTTCGACTCGAGCGAAAACGTCCGGCGGACGCGGATGGCGATGACGCCGCCGGCGCCATAGTCGACCTCGTGCAGGGTGAAACAGGCCGACAGTGAGACATTCCCGACGCCTCGTCCGCCCTGCTTTCGGATCAAGCGGCCTTTGCTGTTGCTGGACTGCCAGGCGGCGAGCTTCTTCCTGAAGCGCGCCGGCGGCTGCGGCGTTCCGTCGGACCAGGCTATGATCGAGCCTATAGATGCATTGTCGAAGATCGTGTGCGCGGACATCGTGTCCTCCTTGTTTGCGCATGGGTGGAAACAGCACCGCCGCCGGCGGGGACCGGCGGCGGGAGATCGTTCGAAGGGGAAGTCGGGTGCGATTACTCGGCCGCCTCCCGGAACGCGTCGGCGTCGCCGTCGGCGCGCTCGTCGCCCGCGCCGTCCACGTCCTCATCGGCTTCGCCTTCGTCGTCCGGGGCGGCCGAGCCGGAGGACAGCCACTCGGAGAGTTTCGTCGCGTCGGGCGCGAACAGCGCGGAGGGGTGGACGAAGTGGCCCTCCTTGAAGTGCTCGACCAGCGCGGCGCGCGTGTCCTTCACGCGCTGGCGCGGCAGAATGGGGGTGTCCTTGCACGCGGCCTCGAGCGCTGCGCGCGACAGGCAGGAGAGGAAGTCCTCCGTGCCCATGTTCGGCAGGAAGGTGTCCGCGCCGATCACCGCGCCGGCGAGGCGGGCGACGATGCCGCTATTGGTAGCGTTCTCCCGGCATGAGAATACGTCGGCCAGCATGGCGCGCGCCGCGACCCGAAGCGTGTCCATGTCGAAGGAGATCTTGCCGTCGCCGTCGAACAGCGCCGCCGCGTTCTTCGCCAGGCGGCTGTGGCCGTAGTAGGTTCCGCAGCTTCCCGCCGTCACCGAGACGTTCTGCCCCGCGAAGGCGAGAATGAGGAGCGCCATCAACGTGTCGTCCTCGATCGGCGCGCGGCCGAGCGCCTCGCGCAGCGCGTCGGTGCGGTAGTCGCCGATCATCTCGACGCCCTTGCGCGTCACGTCGGGACGGAGCTTCGTGACTTCGCAAACATTGTCCGGAGCGTTGTCAGAATCTGAGCCGGTCTTACCCTTCGGCTTCTTCGGCGCAGGCATGCGGTAGTGCGCCGTCTGCACGCGGCCGTCGCGGTCGAGATACATTGCCGTGCAGTCCGACTTCGCCGGCTTGCCGTGGACGCGCTCGGCTTTCGGCGGCAGCTTCACCTCGCCGTAATTGGTGGTCTCGGCGATAATGCCTTTCTTCGGCAGGTTGGCCGTCATCCACTCCTGCTGCGCGCCGAGGAAAGCCTCGACGTCTGTGGTGTAGCGGCTGTCCTCGTCAGCCGGAGCAAACAGGTCCTCGACCCAATGAATGCCGTAGGCCTTCGCGAGATCGTCGCCGAAGCTGGCGTGACGAGCAAACATCCGGGTCTTCTGCAACGCCTGGGCGACGCTCCACCACGAGACCTGCGGATCGGCCTTCGACGGCTTGTGCTTCTTCCAGACCTCCTTTTGCTCATCGAGCGAGGCGGCAGCGATCGTGCGGAGCTGGCGCTCATCGGGCATGTCGCCCTTGGCCATGTGGTCGAGCATGGCGGGAAGCACGTTCGCCAGCAGGCGTAGCTTCCTGATTTGACGCACCGGCAGCGCGAGCGCGACGCCGATCGCCTCCTCCGTCCAAGCGAGCGCGACCAGACGCTCGATTGCGCGCCACTGGTCGACCGGGTTAAGCGCCTCGCGGGCGATGTTCTCGACCATCGAGCGCATGCCGCCGTTGTCGTTCGCCGCCTCGTCGACGAGCACGTCGATCTCCTCTAGGCCGGCGGCGATCGCCTGCTTGACGCGGCGGTGGCCGGCGTTGATGACGTAGCCGTTGCCGCCGCCCGTGTCAGGCGAGATGACGGGCGGCTGGACGATGCCGACGGCCTTGATGGTAGCGAGCAGCAGGGCGTCGGCCTGGGGCGTCGACTTCGTCTGGCGCATGCGGTCCGGGTTCTCTTTCAGCGCGCGCGGATCGACCTTGATGAGTTGCATGGGAACGCTCCTTTTTGGGGTTGCGGACCGGCGCTGCCGACCCTTTCTCGTCTTCTTCCCGAAGACACCCCTGGGCCCTGCGGAGCGGGCGGGGCCGGTGCAACTGCGGCCGAGCATCCCTGGCCGGCAGGCCCAGCGGGGCAAAGCCCTGCGCAGGACGACGGGCTGGGATCGCGCAGGCGGCGGTTGAGCGCCAGCGTCGGTGGCCCGCCCGATCTGCGAGCGGGCCTTCTCCCTTCCTCTCTCCTCCCTTTTTTCATGCGGCCGCGGTCAGCTCACCGGCGCTATCGCTATCCTCCGCCAAGGCCTTCTCCACCTCGGCCAACTGCCTGCGCTTTTCGGCAAGCTCGCCAGTGAAGGCGAACTCGCCGCCGTCGCGCGACTCGTAAGACGCCAGCCGTCGCCGAGCCTCAGTGAGGCGCTGGCGGTAGCGCTCGCGCTCGCCCTCGAAGTCCGCCAGCGCGTGCTCAAGACGGGCGACCGCGCCGAGTGGCGTGACCGTCACCGGCAACTCGATCTCGTATTCGGCGCCCGTTCGCAGCAGCATCGTGGTGTAGCGGTAGCCGTCGCGACCGATGCGCTCGCCGCTGTACGCGACGTCGAAGCCGCCGATCGAGGCGATGACGATCTCGCCCTCCTGCTGAAGCTGTACCAGCGTCAGGATCTCCTTCGTCAGCGCGCGGCTAGCGAGCTTGCGCTCGGCGTACGGCGTTCCGGTCACCTCCATGGTGAAGCCGTCACCGGCGGTCGGGATACGATGCTCGATGTCCCGGCCAATCTCGCCGATGCGACGGACGGAAAGCTCGATGTCCCGATCGGCGTCGCGCATCTGCCGCCGCACCGCGTGCTGATCGTCAATGTGCGCAGCCCGTAGCCGTTCGAGCCGCGCGATGTCGGCCTCGAGGCCAGCTTTCTGCATCAAGCGCGGGTCGCCCGACGCGATGGCTTTCGCCATGGCGAACTGGTTGGCCTGGCTCTCTCCCATGTCCTCGAGCCGACGGATCGAGGTGTCGCCGGAGAGCGCGGCGGCGATGAAGCGGGCCTTGCGCTCGTTGTTCTGCCACATCTGCGCATCGAGGCTGCCTTCAGTCGCGTAGGCGAAGATATCTACCTCATCGTGCTGGTTGCCCTGCCGCACGATGCGGCCCTCCCGCTGCTCGATCTGCGACGGAAGCCAAGGCACGTCGAGGTGGTGCAATGCCTTCAGCCGAAGCTGCGCGTTGACGCCGGTGCCCATCGTGTCGGAGGAGCCGATCAGGAAGCGGACCTTGCCGGCGCGCCCGTCGCCGAACAGGCGCTGCTTTGCCTCCGACTTCTTGTAGTTCTGCATGAAGGCGATCTCGCCCGGTGGCACGCCGAGGCGGACCAGCTCGTCGCCGATCCAGCGGTAGGCGGAGAAGCCGCGGCTCTTCTCGACGCTGATGGTGCCGAGATCGGAGAAGATCATCTGCGCGGCGCCGGGCAACTCGAACGGCTTGCCATCCGTGCGCGTGTAGCTGCTCTCGGCTGTCTCGTTCCAGATGCGAAAGGCATTGCCGACAAGCATGTTCAGCTTGTTGTCGGCCTCGTTGTCGCTATCCGGATCAACGAGACGCAAGTCGATCGCCGCGTGGCGGCCATCGGTGATGACCGACAGCAGGATGTCGTCGCCGGGCTCCGGGGCGCGGTCGCGCTCCTCGATTGCCTTGATGCGCTCGCCGAGCAGGGTCTGGTAACGCTTGAATGCCGCGGAGGGCCTCGCGGTGAGGATCTGGCGCTTGCCGGTCGAGATCGCCGGCACCTTCACGTACTGGCGTAGGTCCTCCGGCATCACCACGTCCGCGAAGGAGCGGAACATGGCGATGAGCTCCGGCACGTTGACGAAGGTGGCGAAGCGCGTCACCGGCTTGTATTTGCCGGAGGGCTGCAGCTCGAGTTCGGTCGTGACATCGCCGAATGTACTCGCCCAAGCGTCGAACTCGTGCAGCCCGCGCTCGAAGAGCGCCGCGTAGCCGAGGTAACGCTGGACCGAGAACATCTCGCCGAGCGTGTTGGTGATCGGCGTGCCGGAGGCGAGCACGAGCGCGCGGCCCGGGTTCTTCGTCTCGATGAAGCGCGACTTGACGTAGAGGTCCCAGGCGCGCTGCGAACCGTTCGGGTCGACGCCCTTCAAGGTCGACATGTTGGTCGCGAAGGAGAGCTTCCTGAACTCCTGTGCCTCATCGACGATGATCTGGTCGACGCCGATCTCGGAGATGGTCAGCAGGTCGTCCTTGCGCGTCGATAGCGATTCCAGCCGCTCCTTCAGGCCTTCCTTCAGCCGTTCGAGCCGCTTGCGCGAGACCCGGTCGTCGCTCTCGACCTTGGTCAGCAGGGTCTCGTAGAGTTCCAGCTCGTCCTGGATCATCTGCTGCTCGAAGGCTGAGGGCACGGCGATGAAGCGGAAGGCGCTGTGCGTGATGATGATCGCGTCCCAGGTCGCGGTCGCAGCGCGCGACAGGAAGCGGTGCCGCTTGTCCTTGGTGAAGTTGGTCTCGTCGGCAACGAGGATGCGGGCGTTGGGATAGAGCGCCAGGAACTCGCGTGCGGCCTGCGCCAGGCAGTGGCCGGGCACGACCAGCATCGCCTTGGCAATGAGGCCGAGCCGCCGCTGCTCCATGACGGCGGCGGCCATCGTCATGGTCTTGCCGGCGCCCACCGCGTGCGCCAGGTAGGTCGAGCCGGCCGAGACGATTCGCCAAATGCCGCGCTTCTGATGCCCATAAAGAACGAAAGCGCCAGAGGCGCCCGGAAGCTTCAGGTGCGAGCCGTCGAAAGCTCTCGGCGCAATGTTGTTGAAGCGGTCATTGTAGACGCGCGCAAGGCGGTCGGTACGATCAGGATCCGACCAGATCCAGCGCTGGAACGCGTCCTTGATCTTCGATAGCTTCGTCTTGGCGGCTTCGGTGTCGACGATATTGAGGACGCGGCGCTCGCTCTCGCCGTCCTTGACCGTGTCGAAGATCTGCGGGACGCGGCTGTTCAGCGCGTCGCCGAGAAGCTCGCCGGCGTGCCTGCGATCGGTGCCCCACTCCGACGTGCCGGCCGCCATCCAAGCGAGCTGACGTGCCTCCACCGTCCAGGAGGCGAGCTCCGGCATGTGGTGGATCCTGATCTCGGCGTCCATGGTTTCCTTCACGAAGGCGACGACATCGGCGGCCGGAATCCACGGCGCGCCCAGACGCGCGGTGATGTCGGAGGGCTTAAGGTCTGCGGGCTGCACGCCTTGCAACGCCGTAAGGTTCGGCTCGTAGGAAGGGTCGAGCGCGGCAGCGGCCTCCGCAATCTTCATCTTGTCCCGCACGTGGCCAGAGAGGTAGGCGTCGGCCGTCTGCCACGAGCCGTCAGCGGGGTCGCGAAAGACGGCGCTGCCGAGTTCGGCGACGACGTCGTCGCGGTCCCGGTGCAGCAGCTCGGCCATGTGGTCGATGTCGACGCGGCCGCGCTCATTGAGCACGACGGCGAGCGCGTCGGCCGCGCTGGTGATTTCCGGGGCCGCCGGCGGCGCGATCACCCGCTCGGTGAAGATCGGCCCGGGTTTCGCGGTGTTGGTCTCGAGGTCGTAGTCCTCGATCGAGGCGACCAGCCAGCAGTCGGGGTCGTCAAGGAAGGGCTGGATGTTCGGCCGGCGGTGCGTCTCGCGCACCTCGCCGGTCTCCTCGTCCTCGGCAGTCGAGACCGTCGTGAAGTTGATCGGGCCGAAGTCCCGAACGAAGTTCGACCAGGCGATGCGCAGCCTGACCTGCGCGTCCTTCCACGGCCGGTCGAGCTCCTGCGCCTTCAACACCTCGCGCACGGCGTCGCGGACCGGAATCAGCCTCCGGATGATGCGCACGTGCTTTTCCGGGATGCCGTCGGCGCTGCGGCCCTTGCGCGCTTTCACCGCGAGGGGCTCGCCGTCGACGACCTGCATCAAGCCGTGGGCCTTGTCGAAGAAGTAGCTGCCCTCGCGCACATGGCGATCGGCGGGCCAATCGCCGCGCGATGGATCGCTGGCCGCTTCCAGGTCGGGATCAATCACCTCCGGCTCGCCGTCGTAGACGGCTTCCGGAAGGAGGCCGATCGTGGCTTGGAGCATCGCTTCGAGATCCTCGTCCTCGCGCAGCAGGCAGGTGTAGGCCTCGCCGAAAGGACCGGACGCGAGCGCGTGCGCGCCGAGCACGAAATCCGGGCGCTGTGCGAACCATCGGTTCACGCGGATCGCGCTCTCGTCTTCCACCGCCGGCCGAAGCTCGTCGAGGTCGAGCCACGACAGGTCGCCTTCCGCGTCGCCAACCTTGCGCTTGCGGAAGAACAGGATGTCGACGACAACGTCCGTGCCGGCGCTGGCGCGGAAGCTGCCCGCGGGCAGGCGAATGGCTGCGATCAGGTCGGCCGACTTGGCGATGTGCTGCCGCGCCGAGGCGTCCGCCTTGTCCATCGTGCCGGAGCTCGTGACGAAGGCGGCGAGGGCGCCGGGCTTCAGGAGGTCGATCGCCCTGGCGATGAAATAGTCGTGCAGCCGCAGGCCCATCGACCTGTACGCGCGATCCGAGCGCACGGTCCGGTCCGAGAACGGCGGATTGCCGACGGCGAGGTCAAAGCTCGCCGGTAGCTCGGTGCGTGCGAAATCGCCTGTGACGATCCGCGCCCGCGGCTGCAGCAGCCGGGCGATGCGTGCGGTGACGGGGTCAAGCTCGACGCCCGTGACGTGGGAGGTCTCGCGTAGTTCCTCCGGCATCAGCGCCGGAAACAGCCCGGAGCCGATGCCGGGCTCGAGGACGCGGCCGCCGCGCCAGCCGAGGCGCTGCAGGCCTGACCAGATCGCGAGGACAATGAACTCAGGCGTGAAGTGGGCGTACTGGGTGCACCGCGCGAGCGAGGCGTAGCCGGCGTCGTCGACCGCGTCCTCGAGGTCGGCGCCGATCTCTCCCCAGCCCGGCGCGAACTCGGATTCGCCTGGCCTGCGGAAGACGCCGTTGGCGAGCTCGGAGGCGCCGAAGCCCGTGAAGCGCATCAACTGCCACTGCTCGTCCGGCGAGGCGGGCCGCTGCTCCGCCTCGATCTGCGCGGCGAGCCGAATGGCGGCAACACTGTCGCGGGCGCGCTGCTTCCAGCCCTTTGCCAGGCCGCGCTCGCTGGCGAGGTGGAAGTTGTCGCCGCGTGTGCGCGTCTTGGGCGCGCACAGACGCGCGGGTGCGAGCGCCGGCCCGGCGGCGGCCGGCGCCGACGGCGGCGGGTCGTGGTCGTGGTCATTGCCGTCCAAGTCGGCGGCGAAGGCGGTGACGCCGAGGCCAAGGCCCGACGAGTGGGTGGTGTTGCCGAAGAGGTCGATCGTGAAAAGGTCGTCCTGCGCCATTGGAAATGTCCTTCTGCTGGGTGCGCGCGACCGCGCCGCCGCCGCGGCTGCGGCGGACGGCAAGGTCTTGCGGGATTGACGGGAGAGCCGCGGGAAGCTGTGTGCTGAAATTGCGAATCCCAACGCAGGCGCCGGGCAAGGTCGAGGAGGGCGGGGGCACGGCCAGGCTAAGCCGCGACCGCTTCCGGCAGGTGGCGGAGCTGCACCGGCAGTTTCGCCGCGATCTCCCTTTCAGTGAGGTCGTCCAGCAGCTTCAGCGCGGTGCCATGCTGGCCGGCGTAGACGAGCACGGTGCGGCGGCCGCGCACGGCCGCGGGCCAGCGCTCGCCGGCATAGCCGCGGTAGTCGTCGTGCGTGCTCGACCAGATGTGCTCGAGCCGCTCTTCACGCGTCATCGCGCGGACAGGACGAGACTCGCGCGCGACGATCGCGGCCTTCAGCCGCTCCGGCGACGCTCTGTCCGATAGGTCGCAGTAGCCGTGGAACCAGCGCATTTGGCCGTCAATCGACAGCGACAGGAAAACGCTTGTCACGCTTGCCGTCATGAATTCACGCATTGCGAACATGTCGCCTCGCATCCAAAGTGGCGGCAGGATCTCGAGCATGTAGTCGTGTTCGCGCTCGGCGAGCTCGAACCATTCGCCAGCGAAGAGGTGGGCGGCGTCGCCTTCGGCCATCGCCGGATCGTCGCGATGGCGGTTGAACATGCGGTACATCTCGGGGCGCGTCGCGACGCCTTCGAAGACTTTACGGATAGTGGGTGAGGTGTGCATCGGCGGCTCCTCTTGGCCTGGCCGGACTGAAGCGCGAGCGATCGGCGTGATCTCTTCGTCACTTCAGTCCTTCATCACACCTCCTCGGCGGCCGCATCGAAGGTCCGGCGGGTCAAGGGCCGCGGAACGCGGGCGAAGCTTCACCCTTGACGCGCCGGCCGGGCATGCGGCAGCGATTTACCTCTTCCTATTTTCTCCCTCTTATTCGGACTTCCCCGTCGCATCGCTCAGGTGCAAGCCCCGCCATTGCGATCATGTGGCGCCTTGACGTCGCGTGACCCGCGCGGGCCCGCGCATCGGGCGTGCCTCCGGCATCGACTTTGCTCAGCAGTTCTTCAATCTCTTCGCCAGCCCCGTCAGATCCTCATTCCAGTCGCCGGCGCACGGGCGCGATCGCACATAGTGCACGCCCGCTTCCGCGGCGATGGCACGAACGCGATCAGCGTAGACGTCACCCTGTCGATTGTTATCGGTTGCTGCCACAAGCCGGGCGTTGGGGCGCTTGGCCAAGCCGCGGATGGCTTCATCGGTCGCCGGCGACCAGCCGCCTCCGGTGCTGACATAGAGGGTGTCGGAGCGGTGGATCTCGATCGCGGCAAGGCTCATGGCATCGATGGCCGCCTCAGTGACGCAAATCCGCTCGGACCTGGCCGGTCCGAAGCGAAACAGCTCCTTGGCGCCGTCACTGGCGAAGCCGCGCCATGCCGGCCCGCGCTCCTCCCAGCCCGTGAGTGCTCCAGCAGAATCGCTGTGTGCCGCCCACATGCTGCCCTTTGGCCCCTCACGCAAACGATCGCAGATGATTGCCTGCTTCACGATCTCGGCCGGCAGCCCGCGTTCATCCGTGAGATAGTGCCAGGCTTGCGAGCCCCGGCGCGGCTTGACCCGATGTCTCCACCGCTCAGCAATAGGCCCAAGCGCCTTGGGCCTTGCCGGACGCTGCCACGCAGGCGTGCTGGGAAGGAAGCCAACCGCCTCCGCAACATGGTCGCATGCGTCAGAGAAACCGACAGATCCAAGATGTTCGGCGAGCGAAAATACGTCCCCTTTCGCCGGCGACAATGGGTCGAACCAGCCGCGACCTTCGTGGATGACGATAATGATACTGCTATCGCGGCGATACTTGATCGCGCGTCGGGTGCTTTCCTTAACGTCGATCTTCCAACCGTCTTTCTCCAGCAGGGCCGCGCAGCCAACCTTTTGGCGCAGCTCTTCGATTTCTCTCTTGTCCATTTGCTTGCACCGGACTCGCGCAGGCGGGTCCGCCCCTTCTTCTGTTGGTCTCTCTTGTTCCTCGCCTTGCGGAACATCCCCGACCGGCCGCGAAGCCTGCCGAATGCAAGGGCGCGCTGACCAACGGTCAGTCGTCGCATCGTCAGGCGCGGCGAAGCCTCCCTTGCAGCCGGCATGGCGCCAGCGGCAGCCGGTCACCCGGCTCAATGAGCCGGGGTCCAGGGGTCGTACTCATGAACGATGGCGTCTTGATCGCCGTCGTACTCGCTGGAGACCATCACGCCGAACTCTTCGTCAACCTGGAAAAGAATGACCGGCACCATGAGCGTGCGAGCCAGATCGAAGGCGTGGTTCTGAGCGAGAGTGAGATTGTGCGACATTGAAGGCTCCCATCTTGCAGCGGGGACCATCCCCGCTCGACAGGCGCCGACGTGTTCGGGGGCGGCTGCGGTCACCTCGAGAGGCGAAGCCGAAGAGGTCGCACGCTTGCGTAGCGAACCCCTTGCGGGTTGATCGTGGAAGGCCGTACCTGAACCAAGGAAAGCCCATTCGAGAGCGGGGCTGGTCCCTCACCGGAAGCATGGTGCACCACCGTGCACATCGTTCGTCCGTAGGATTGTTGCTACTCGGGCTGACAGCGAAAACGAACGCGGTCCTTTTGTCCGGTGTCAATGAAAGCTGTTCGCCGTACCAAGCGGACGCTGCATCGCGACACTATCGTCCATTCGATGACTTCGTGCATGGTATCCCCTTTTGGCATAAGCCCTGATATGAGTCTGTGTTCAGGCACTCGTTTCGGCGCAGCAACTGCACTGCCGAGGACGTGGGGAGACATCTCGATTTCATTCCTGAGCTATGTTCACATAAAGCGCGGGTAGTCTCGCCCCGCCGAACCCCATCACGGTGCGTGCTTCAGGCGTTCCGGACGAAACGCGGATCAGGCAGAAAGAGTGAGCGGCAACGATCGTCACCCGAAGGGCGGAGACGTTTCGCGACTCCGGTCGCAAGCGCTTGCTTGCGGTAGAGCGTGACCGACCGGCAGGGAGGAGCCGCCCGGCAGTACGTCCCCTTATTCCTGGACAGGAGTCATCCGTGACCAGTACTCGACCACCGTATGGTCAATTGCTGCCGGCGCGCATTTTTGGTAGTCAATCATTGCAATGGCGTGCCCACATATCGTGCGCGCGGACGTATCATGGCGCCCGGATTTGCAAGCACCTGCTCGATGCTGTGTGCAAGCCAGCCAAGGCTCCGGCCAATCACAAAAAGTGAGAACGGCGCATCATCGGGCAAATTGTAGCGATCTGCCAACGTGGCAAGCGCGAGATCGATCGTGGGAGCCAGACCTGTACTGGCGCTGACCTTGGCAATCGTTCGCTTAAGGCGTGCCCGTGGTTCAAATGCTCCGAGAAGCGAAGACGCACGTGGGTCTCCATCCGGGTACATGTAATGCCCGAAACCGGGAATCGGCCATCCCGATTCCAGATGACGTTGAATGACCTCGTCAGCGCTCGTGCGATCGATCTCCTTCAAGAGACCCTGAACCCGAATTGATGCGCCACCATGCAACGGGCCGGAGGTTGCAGCCAACCCGGCGAGCACACAGGCTCCGAGGCACGCTCCCGTCGAGGCCGCGACACGCGCGGCAAATACCGAATTGGTTAGTTCCTGATCAGCCAACAGAACCAGAGCGCGCCTGACGAGATCAAAGGCTGCGGGCTCCAACTTCCATCCCTTCGCCAAGCGAACGTGCACAGGATCGTCGCCCTGAGTGGCGCCAAACGCAGATACCAACCGCCCCACCAGGCTCGCGGCCTCCTCGCTCAAAACGCTGGAGGCCAAGCCCAAAGTTGGAGCACCGCCCGCTGCTGCGTCCGCAATTGCATTGAAGGCCCGGGCTCTCATCCGCGAGCGTCCTGCCGAACCAAGGCGGATGGTTTCAAACCGTGGTGTCACGGGAGACCCCCACAACACCGCCGCGGCTTCCTCCAACGTCGCAGTTTTCGATAACTGGATCGCGTCGCGGCCGCGATAGTACAAGCGGCCGCGATGAATTGTCGAAATAGCGGTTGTGATGATCGGTTCCCCGAGCCAGATGGTCCCAGCCGCAATGGCTTCCGGTCGTCGACCACGGTTACGCTTCGCGACCAGGCTCGCGATGTCCTCCATTCGATAAAGACTTCGTCTCGGATTGCTGGGATCGCTGGAAACCCTGATCTGGCCTCGGCTCGCATACGCATAGAGTGTTTGCAGTCGCACGCCGAGCTCTCGCAAGGCTTCCGCGCGTGTTAGCCACTTCCCCATAGTTGATTCACATTATCAAGGTTGATCCGATCATCGTTCTAGTACGATGATCGAGCTGTCGCAAACTTGAATTCTGAAGATGCGAGCCCGGCCGACAGCGTCGCCGACCGAACACCTGCGGCGGCTCTTTCGGATCGAACCACGACATCTGCCGTCTCTTTGGCGGCCAACAATCAGCGCCCGCGACGCCTCTTTCGGGCGAACGCGGGACCGTGGGCGCATTGAATGCTGGTGGGGGTATTCAGTCGCGATGGCGGCTTGAAGAGCGGCCATTTAGCGAGTGGTGAAACAATTGAGTCAAAAAACGAAAGGGACAAGGAAATGCAACTAAATGTCACCAATGTCCGCGCAGCGCCTTCACGTCCACGCTCATGGCGAATTCCTGTCCGATATACGATGCTCTCCTTCATCCTGCTTGCAACGCTGGTCAATTTTGTCGACCGAACCAATCTCGGTGTGGCGGCCCCGTTCCTGAGCAAGGAGCTCAATCTGGACAAGGCGCAGATGGGGCAGATATTTGCCGCCTTCGGCCTGACCTATGCGATTGCGCTGGTGCCCGGTGGATATCTCGTCGATCTGTTCGGATCGCGCATCACCTATGCCTTTGCGCTCGTGGCGTGGTCGATGGCAACGATGGTTCAGGGATTTGCGAATGGCTTCAATATGCTGATCGGGTCGCGCCTTGCGATTGGTGCCCTTGAGTCGCCCGCCTTTCCTGCCAATGCACGCGCAGTCACGATGTGGTTTCCGATGAGGGAGCGCGGCCTCGCGACCAGCATCTATGTGGCCGGCCAATACCTCGGAACACCGTTGTTCGCAGGTGGGCTGCTTTGGATAGCCCTCGACTTCGGATGGCGCTCTGTGTTCTTCACAACGGGGATTGCCGGAATCGTGCTCGGCACAGCCTGGTACTTCATTTATCAGGACCCTCGCGCGTGCAAGCGCGTCAGCGCGGAGGAGCTCCAGCAGATCGAGTCCGGCGGAGGACTCATCAATAACAAAGAACGCACGGATTTCGATTGGCGAGCGCTGCTCAAGCTTCTGTCGCAGAGGCAAGTGATCGCGATCTGCCTGGGGAAATATTGCAACAACACCGTGCTGGTCTTCTTCTCGACGTGGTTCATGACCTTCTTGATCGAGGATCGCCAGATGACGATGCTCAAGGTAGGCATTTTCCAGGCTATTCCGTTTCTCGGCGCCACGGCCGGCATCCTCGCAGCCGGAGCCGTATCGGACTTCTTCATCCGCCGCGGCACTAGCATGTCGATCGCCCGAAAATCGCCGCTGATTATCGGCACGCTCCTCGGTGCCTCGATCGTGCTGGTCAACACGGTCACTTCTGACGAGTTGATCATCGCCATTCTTACCTTGACATTCTTTGCCCAGGGCGTCGGGTCGTCGTCCTGGACGGCTGTATCCGAGATTGCGCCGAAGCAGTTCATCGGCTTGACGAGTGGGATCACCAGCCTCGCGGCAAATGTCGCCGGCGTGACGACGCCGCTCGTGATCGGTTACATCCTCAAGTTTTCGGGTTCGTTCTACTGGGCGCTCAATTTCGTCGGAATCATGAGCCTGCTCGGAGCGCTCTCCTATTCACTGCTCCTGGGGCGTTTGCACCGGATAGAATTATGAGCAATCGCACCATGCACGGGCTAATCAGCGAAATGGAAAACGGAATGACTTTGACAACCGATGCGCCGAAACTTCTTGTTGCCCGGCGCGTGCCCGAAGCCGTCGCCGACCGGGCCGTCCGCGAGTTCAACGCAATCGTCACCGACCACGACATGGACGCCACAGCCGTTATTGCCGCAGCCCGCGCCCAGGGCAGCCAAGCCATCATACCCGGAAAGAAGGCGGCCTTGCAGGCAAACGACATAGCGGCCCTGCCTGATAGCGTCCGCATCATTGCTAATCCGAGTGCCGGCGTCGATCACATGGACGTGGACGCGGCCCGCGCCCGCGGAATCGTCGTGACAAACGCACCCGACTCCCTCACGGAATGCACGGCAGATTTTGCATTCATGTTGATACTTGCGGCCTGCCGGCGGGCCCCCGAATACGAACAGATCATGCGCGCTGGCTGGCGCAAATCTTTCGGCATGCCGGACATGCTCGGAAAAAGGGTCAATGGGCAAACCCTTGGGATCGTCGGCTTTGGTCGCATCGGCCGGGCCGTTGCCCGGCGCGCGCAAGCCTTCAAGATGCGTATTCTCTACAATGATCGATCGCCGGCGCCCGCCGACGTTGAGCAGGGCGCTGAATTCGTCGCAGAGCTCAACGACATGTTGCCGCGCTGCGACATACTCACTCTGCACATACCTGGAGGGCTCGGCACGCTGATGACGCGCCAGGCATTCAGTCTTCTTCCCCGCGGCGCGGTGTTCGTGAATGCGGCGCGCGGGTCGCTGGTTGACGAAGATGCCTTGATCGATGCGCTTAAATCCGGCCATCTATTTGCAGCAGGCCTCGACGTCTACCGCAAGGAGCCGGACTTCGATACCCGCTTTGCCGAGCTGCCGAACGTATTTCTATCGCCGCACGTTGCGAGTGCCACGGTGGACGCCCGGAACGCCATGGGCTTTGCGGCACTCGATAATGTTGCGGCGGTGCTAGGCGGTCGCCCACCGATCAATCCGGTCTAAGCGTCGCTGCGCCGCGGCCGGACGCCGGTGACGGCACCGCGGTTGCGCTCAGTAGCAAGGTATCGCAGGCGATCGGGATGTACGCGACAATCGGAAGCAGGGCCCCAATACACACTTGCAATATGAAAAATGCCGGCGACGGAAAACGTAGGCGGCCGTAGCCGCTCCAGGAACGGCAGTGCAATGCTGGCATCCCACACCTGACGGCATCGTCAGCGGTCCGCCAAAGCTCAATGAGCAGAGGCGGGGACAATTATTCTCTGCCTTACCGAAACAGCCCCTCGGTAGGTGCTCCGGAAATGGCCTAGCGGTCAGTACGGCCGACACGGCACCGGTTTGAGCATTCACGGCTCGGACCAACAATGACGCTATGAAAGACGTCACCACCTTTTTGGACCAACCGGGAACGCTCTTGCGTGGTTTTTGGCGAGTTGGACGGCCGCTCTGCGTATTATGGGAGCAATCCCTGCCGAAGCGCGAGGGCCACAGCGTGTGGAAGGGTTAGTGCGGCAAGATTTCGCCTGGCATTGTCCAGATGAAACTTCACGCCTCGCGGCGTGACGTTCAGAAGCTCCGCAATATCCTGCATCGTCTTGCCGTCAGAGATCCACGCGAGACACTGCCGCTCGCGCTGGGTTAGTGGGTCTCCCATCCCGCCGCCCGATGACGTGCGTCCGATCTTGGCACCCACATGGGCATGGAAGTTGAGGCCCACCGTTACTAACATGTCTTGTGAGGTCTCGATGAAACGATCGAGTCCAAGGCTGCGGTCGTCCACCGCCAGCGTAAACGCCGCGAACTGGTTTTGGCTTGCGGGAATGCGAACCGTCAGACCGGTCCTGATCTTGAAGCTGAGCGCATCATCAAACAGACGGCGTTCTTTCGCCGACTTTGCGCTTCGCGCCTCACGTCCATCCCACAGGAACATCCGGCTTGCGTTTCGCGGATCCTGAAGAACGGGATCGATGTTGTCGTATCCTTCCCGAAAATAGTGGCTGGTCCAACTCTTCGGATAGGATGAGATCAGTTTGGGACCATTAGCGCGGTGGCCAAAGTAGGCGAACCAGCGAAAGCCCAATGCATGCGCAGTTCGTTCCGCGACGCGCCGAAAATCATCTTCCGTATGGGCAGAGTGGAGACAATCGACAAATTCATCGCATGCTCTTTTGACTTCTTTCATCGCACCCCCTTTAGAACTATTCTGGTTCCCAAAAGCGACAATCACGCAACATTCGCGCGCTGCGTGTGGGGCGTGTATTGCCGCCTTGCGGCAGCTTTGCGGCAAGAACGATTCCAAAACGCCCTGTCAGAACTGACAGCGCAACGCCGTGACCGCGCCTGCTCTCTTGATCTCGAAGCTGTGATTCGTAAGCGAGAGGTCAAGAATGAAGGTCATTGTGCGCACGCGTATGGCGCTCCTGCGCGACTCTGAACTGACAATGGGAATGCATCGTCTGCGAGGACGCGTGTTCAAGGAGCGGCTCGACTGGGACGTCTCTGTCGCGGGCGGATTGGAGATCGATCAGTACGACACATTGAAGCCGACTTATCTCTTGTTGGTCGAGCGGCGCGAGGTTGTCGGTTGTGTTCGCCTGCTGCCGACCACTGGGCCCAACATGCTGGCGGATACGTTCCCAGTGTTGCTGGATGGCCACGCGGCGCCCAGAGCAGCCAATATCTGGGAGAGCTCGCGTTTTTGCGTTGATACCAAGAACGTCGCGGCGACAGCTGAGAACGGCTTGCGGGAAGCGACCTTCCTGCTTTTTGCGGCAATGATCGAATGGGGCCAGCAGTGCGACCTGCAGGCCATCGCAACCGTCACTGATCTGCGCATGGAGCGCATCCTGCGCCGAGCGGGATGGCATCTCGATCGCCTCGGCACACCGCGTCAAATCGGAACCACCAGGGCCGTCGCAGGACTGTTGCCAGTCACCGATGACGCCCTCGGGGCCATCCGAGCAGCCGGCAAGACTTCGAAGCCGGCAATTGATGTTCCGTCAAGCACGGCGCTCGCGGCATAGCGTCGCGTCTCCAGCTCCTGACAATAGCGAAAGGCTTTCTGCAATGGATCCAGCTGCATTCGCAGCTCTGGTCGAACAGTGCGCCCCGACGCCGGACTTGGTACGGCCGCTGACGGCGATTGTGCGGCGAGCGAGTTCGTTCGAGCCGCTGCTCATCACAGTGCAGGCGCGCACACCAGTTCCGATTCAGGCAAGTGATCGCGACGAAGCGATCCAGCTCGCGACCGAGGCCATCGCTACCGGCCAGCAGGTCCGTGCCGGACTCGCTCAGCTTGATGGCGAGGAAACAAAGCAAGCCGGGTTGACGGCTACCACGACCTTCGACGCCTGCAAGCACATCGCGGGCCTTGGGAGATTGTTCAAGGTTCGATTGCAAGCGGCAAACGCGACCGCCTCGGGCCGCGATCAGGCCATTGCCAGGGTCGTCGCGAGCTTCGCGACCAACGCTCCCCGAATAACGCCCGAGCCCCGTACCCCGCCGGCCGATGCGGGCATTTCGACCGGCGTCACGCCGACAATCAACACGCCAGCTCCCTCCGTCAGGGAGCGTCCGAACTGGGACGTCTATCGCTCGGGCGTTGGCACGTCAGCCTTTGTCTATGAACGATGAGGACCTCTTTTGCTTTGTCTCAACTCAACACCGCGGTCCGGGCTGGTCCGGCTGCACTGCCAATCGGAGCCGTGTCATGACTTCTCCTCTTAAACACTCCGCTGCACTCTTTTGCATGGGAGCCGTCCTCAGCATCGCCTTGGTCGAGCCTGCGCTCGCGCAGACCGCGAACATCGAGGGCGTGCTGCAGAACATCGTCAACATGCTAACCGGCAACGTCGCACGGCTGCTGGCGACGCTAGCGGTCATCATCGTCGGTATCGCCTGGATGTTCGGCTATCTCGATCTGCGCAAGGCCGCCTATGTCGTGCTCGGTGTCGCCATCACGTTCGGCGCCTCCGAGGTGGTCTCGACCTTGACCGGAGGTCGTTGATGAATGAGGCCACGCGTCTCACAGAGGACACCTTGTTCCTCGCCTGCACGCGTCCGGCCATGATTGCCGGCGTCACCATGGAAGCCATGGCGCTCAACGTGATGTTTTCCTGCATCCTGTTCCTGGCGGCCGGGAGCATCATCTACGGTCTGGTCGCAATTCCGATCCATGGGCTTTGCCGCATCATCTGTCGGCATGACCCTAACATGTTCCGGATTCTCCTCGCCTGGATCGAAACCCGGGGACGCTCGCGCAACGCGTCCTTCTGGGGCGGATCGTCCTGCACGCCGCTGAGACTTGTTCGGCGATATCGAGCACGAGATCTTGGCTATGCGTAGCGCAGCGCTTAAAAACCGGGAGATCGGGCCCGAAATCTACCTGCCGTTCGGCCGGCATGTCACCGACACGGTAATCAGTCTCACCACGCGAGCGCTGCTCACGGTGATTCGGCTCGACGGTACCTCGTTCGAGACCGCCGAGACGGCGGACCTGAACGACCTGCACACAAAGCTGAACCTCACCCTGCGCAATGTTGCGGATCCGCGGCTGGCGCTCTGGACCCATCTGGTACGGCGCCGAACGTCAGACTATCCGGACGGTGCGTTCCGATCGACATTTTCAGCTTCGCTCGACGCACAATATCGCGACCAGCTTCGCAAGGCAGCGCTATTTCGCAACGATCTCTATCTGACGCTGGTTTGGCATCCCGGCCGCGCCACCGCTGACGCCGCAGCGGCGTTCTTCAAACGGCTGGGCCGGAGCGCTGCGGCTTCCCTCGAGGTCGACAGCGACGCCTTGAAGCGGCTCAACGATGCCAGGCGGGATATGGTCGCGGCATTGGAGCGTTACGGCGCTCATGCTCTCGGATTGGCCGAGCGCAACGGCATCGTGTTCTCGGAGGCAATGGAATTGCTCCACGCCGTCGCCTCCGGCGAGTGGATGCCCGTGCCATTGCCGCGAGGGCCGATCGGTCCTGCGCTCTATTCAAACCGCGTCATCTTCGGTCGAGAAGCCATTGAAATCCGCAGCGCGGGCGGATCGCGCTTCGCTGGCATGTTTGGGCTCAAGGAATATCCGGCGTCCACCAGGCCGGGCCTGCTGAACGCGCTACTTTCCGCGCCTTTCGAACTTATCCTAACGCAATCCTTCGCGTTCCTGTCCAAAGCGGACGCCAAGACAGTCCTGACGCGCAAGCAGAACCAGCTGGTCTCGGCTCAGGATCCGGCGGCCTCGCAGATCGACGAGCTCGGTGACGCGCTCGACGATCTTGAGTCCAATCGATTCGCGTTTGGGGACCATCATCTCTCGCTGCTGATCTACGCCGAGACACCTTCGCAGTTGCAGGATCAGATGAGCGTGGCGCGGCGCGCACTGGCCGACGCGGGCGCCGTGGTGGCGCGCGAAGATCTAGGCCTTGAAGCGGCCTATTGGGCGCAGCTCCCTGGGCTGTTCAAATATCGGGCACGAACTGGGGCGATCAGTTCGCGCAATTTCGCGGCATTCGCCCCGTTCCACACCTATCCCATAGGGCAGCCTGCCGGCAACCATTGGGGGCCGGCGGTTGCGATGCTCAAGACCGCCTCCGGCTCACCGTTCTATTTCTCGTTCCATCACGGCGACCTCGGCAATACCTTCATCTGCGGCCCCTCCGGTTCGGGCAAGACGGTGGTGCAGAACTTCCTCCTATCGCAGGCTGAGCGGCTCGGCGCCACTTACGTCTTTTTCGACAAGGACCGCGGCGCCGAAATTTTCATCCGTGCCGCCGGCGGCACCTATCTGACGCTCCACAATGGCGTTGCGACCGGTTGTGCGCCGCTCAAGGCGCTGGAGCTGACGCCAGCCAATCTTTCCTTCCTCGGCGAACTGGTCCGGAAGCTCGTCACGCCAGACAACCGTCCGCTGACCGCGATCGAGGAGGAGCGGATCGATTCCGGATTGCGAGCCCTTGCCCAGCTTCGGCAGGCGGAACGCTCATTCGGGGCGCTGCGGGCTTTTCTCGGCCAGCAGGATCGCGAAGGGATCGGCGCACGGTTGGAGCGATGGTGCCGGGGCGCTCCCTACGGCTGGGTGCTGGATGACGAGCAAGACGCCATCGGGCTAGAAGCCCGGTTGATCGGCTTCGACATGACCGATCTGCTGGATCATCCCGCCGTTCGCACACCGCTCATGATGTATCTGTTCCACCGCGTGGAACGTCTGATCGACGGCAGGCGCCTGATCATCGATATCGACGAATTCTGGAAGGCGCTTGGCGACGAGGCATTTCGGGATCTTGCCAACAACAAGCTGAAGACCATCCGCAAGCAGAACGGCGTCATGGTGTTCAGCACGCAATCGCCGCGCGACGCGCTGGCCTCTCCGATCGCACACACCATTGTCGAGCAATGCCCGACGCAACTCTTCCTGCCGAATGCAAGGGGAACGCGCACGGACTATGTCGACGGCTTCCATCTGACCGACACTGAATTCCGTCTGATCAAGGAGGAGCTCGCGCCCGAAAGCCGGCGGTTCCTGGTCAAGCAAGGCCACAACTCGGTGGTGGCGGAACTTGATCTCGGCGGCTTCGACGATGCGCTCGCCGTGTTGTCCGGACGGACGGAAACCGTCGAACTGCTCGACCGCGTTCGAGCGAACGTCGGAGACGATCCGGCACAATGGCTGCCGGTATTTCATGCTGAACAGAGGACAATCCGATGACGGCTCAGCGTATCCGGACGATACTCACGTCCGCCTCAGTCCTGACGCTCCTAATGGCATCACCTGCGAGAGCTGAGATTGTATTCGATCCCAGCGTCTATGCGCGGCAATTCGAGCAACTGACGGAGCTGAAGAAGCAGGTCGACACCCTGACGTCCCAGCTCAGGGTGGCGCAGGATCAATTGAACCAGGCTAAGCAGCTCTATGACAGTTTCAATAAGCGGACCAACGCCAACGACATCGGCGCGCTCCTGAACACGCCGCAGATCCGGAAAGTACTGCCTCAACAATTCTCTGACATCGAACGTCTCGTTGCGGGGCAGGGTAGCGGCAACTTCGCCGATGCGATGAACCACTATCTTTCGCAAAACCGCGCGTATACCGCCAACAGCGGCAATTCGTATTACCAGAGCGAGCTCGACCGCGTCGCGCGGCAGACCGGCGTCAAGCACTCGATGGGCCAGGCGGTCTATGATACCGCCTCGCAGCGCATCGATGCGCTCGAAGAACTGAGAACGCGCATCAGCTCGGCGACCGATGTCAAGGAGACACTCGATCTGTCGGCGCGGCTGCAAGCCGAACAGGCGCTGCTGCAGAACGATGTGCTCCGGATGCAGGGTCTTGCGATGATCCAGCAGGCCCGCACCGACATGGACGGACAACGGAAGCAAGAAAAGCAGCGCCAACTGGTCGATGAAATGAAGGCGGCCCTACAATGACAATGAAGGCATCTATTCTGGCGATCGCTGTTGCGGCTGCTCTTACCGGCTGCAACGATTCCGACAACGCACAGCCGACGAAGACCGTCAGCTGGTTCTTCAATCATCGGGATGAGCTTCAGGCAGCGCTCAAGGCGTGCCGCGATAACCCAGGCGAACGCGGGAACACGGCCGACTGCATTAACGCCAACGAAGCTCGCAAGAAGATCACTGTCCAAGAGATGAAAGACGCCCTGAAGTAAGGATCGCGGCGATGGCCATAAACGTCTTTGACAGCTTCTTGAAGGAGTTCGAGCAGCCGATCACGACATTCGTGTCGACCTCGGTATCGAATCTTGCCTCCTACATTGATGGTCCGCTCCGCACGGCCGTGATGCTCTATGTCATTCTCTACGGCTTTGCAGTTATGAGGGGCGCAATCTCCGAGCCAGTCATGGAGTTTGCCTGGCGGGCGATGCGGATTGTTGTCGTGGTTATGCTCGCGACCAATTCAGGCGCGTTCCAGCAGTACGTCACGGGCATTTTCTTTGATTCCTTGCCGAGGGAGATCGGTAACGCGTTAGCGGGCTCCGGGCTGAACACGAGTTCAGGAGCTCCCTTCGATCAGCTTCTGTCCAAGGGAATTGACGTCGCCAATAAGATCTACGATCAAGCAGGAATAACCGACGTGGCTCCGGCACTGATTGCCGCCATTCTCCTGATCTTTGTCGCCGTTGGCTCCTTCTTGCAATTTGCCATCTTGCTCTATGCCAAGGTTGGTCTGGGCGTCGTGATCGCGCTTGGACCGCTCTTCATTGCACTTGGATTATTTGAGGCCACGCGGCCTTTTACGGAGGCCTGGCTTCGGCAGGTCGCGAATTTCGTGATCCTGCTGGTGCTGGTGGTGGCGCTGGTCGGGCTGATGTTGACCACCGTCAGCGGCTTCATCGACAGGTTCGCGGCAAACGCAGGCACGGCCGGAGAGATGGTGGTGGCCGCGGTCGCCATCAGTGCGGTGCTTGGTCTGTCCGGATACATCGCGCTTCAACTGCCGATCATCGCGGGCGGTCTCGCCGGGGGTGGCGCTTCGCTCGCAAGCCGGATGGTCACGAGCCCAATGATTGCCAACGCGACGGCCGCAGCCGGCGGCGCTTATGCCGGAGCCCGCTGGTCAGCCAGCCGCGGTCTCGCCGCCATAAGAGCCAGCCGCCAGGGCGGCAGCATGCAGCGCACCCGATCGCCGGGGAGCACAGCGGCGTAGGCGGTCATCGTCGGAATCAGGCGACAAAGACAGACAGGGGGCACCAGAACGATGTGGCGTCGACTATTCATCATCTGCGTGATCGCGTGGCAGCTGGGCGGCTGCGCGATCTGGTCAAAGGCACCGCCGTCATGTGACGGGCTAGCTCGCCGGCCGCTCAATCGTTCGCTGTGGGATTGGGAGACGGGTACGCCGGTGGCGACCCCGGAGCCGTCACCTCCGCCATCCGGGCCAGCGCCGATCGTCCGCAAAGGCGAGACCGGCCCGGCAGCGCCCTCCACGCAACTCGCTGCATCAGGGCACCAGGCCACCATCGCAGCCTCTTACCGCGCCTGCGGCAAGGAGGCGTGAGATGGTCGGTCACGATGACTTGAAGGCGTATTTCGACAATGCGCGGCGGTGGGAGCAGGATCTGCTGCTATCGGCCCATCGTTCGCGGCGAACCGCATGGGTGATTGCCGCGGTTGCTGGCGTATTGGCGGTCGCCTCGCTTAGTGCTGTCGCAGCGCTTGCGCCGATGAAGACGGTCGAACCGTTCGTCATCCGGGTCGATAATTCGACCGGCATTGTGGACACCGTCTCCGCCCTCACCTCGACGCCGGCGCGCTATGACGAAGCCGTCACCAAGTATTTTCTTGGACGCTACGTTCGCGCGCGCGAAGGCTACAGCTATCCGGAAGCCGAAACCAACTTCCGCACGATTTCGCTGCTCTCGGGGCAGGGCGAACAGGCCCGTTTCGCGGCCTGGTATCGCGGCTCCAATCCCGAAAGCCCGCAAGTCGTTCAAGGCCGTTTCGGGGTCGCCACGGTGCGGATCAAGGCGATCTCGCTGCTGGCCGATAATGTCGCCTCGGTGCGGTTCATGAAAGAAAGCCGCAAGGGCGAGGAAACCCGCGTGACCCACTGGGTCTCCACCCTGACGTTCGCCTATGCCAACGCGCCAATGTCCTCCGCCGACCGTCTCATCAATCCCCTCGGCTTTCTGGTCTCGGAATATCGCGCCGATCCGGAGGTCGTGCCATGAGATCTTTCGTTCTCTTGATGACCTTTGCCCTGGGATTCGACGGACCGGTGCTGGCGCTGCAACAGCCGTCACCTGGCCAACACGACGCCCGCGTGCGCACAGTGACCTATGATCCGGCCAACGTGGTTCGGGTCAACGGCGTGATCCGGGCGTCGACGCAGGTGTTGTTTGCCGACGATGAGGAGGTCGCCCATGTTGCGATCGGCGACGCGATCGCATGGGAGGTTGCTCCGGCAGGCTCGATCCTGTTCCTTAAGCCGCGGGAAAAACATCCACCGACCAATCTGCAGGTCGTGACCACCCGGCCTGACGGGCGCAAGCGCTCGTATCAGTTCGAGTTGTCCATCGCCGAGACGACGCTGGCGGACAGTTATTTCGTCGTTCGCTTCGTCTATCCCGGCGACGAGATGGAGCGCCGGCGCGCTGAAGCCGCCGCCCGCGGCGCCGAGCGGGAAGGGGCGGTGATCGAGCAGACCTTCGATCTGCATCATGCCTATGGCGCGCGCAACTGGCGTTTTTCAGCGCAAGGTGCGATCGACCTCGAGCCCGAAGCCGTATTCGACGACGGCAAGGAGACCACGTTCCGCTTTGCGGGCAACCGCGAAATCCCCGCGATCTACCTGATCAACTCCGACGGCTCGGAAAGCCTGGTGCCCAAGGATGTCCGCGGGGAGCTCGTGGTGGTTCACGCCACGGCCCGAGAGTTTCGGCTGCGCAAAGGCAACGACGTGCTCTGCGTCTTCAACGAAGCGTTCGACCCGGTGGGGATTAACCCGGGCACCAATACCACGAGCCCCTCGATCGAACGGCGGGCGAAGAAATCACTACCCACCCCAAGGCCACGATAGGCGAGCGCGACATGACCGAACATCACGATCAGACGATCGCCGGCGACCGTGGCATTACCCCCGTGGGAGGAGGGGACAATGGTCGCTCCGCAATGCTCAAACGCGGCTTCGGCGCGCTGGCGCTCACCGCATTTGCCGCTCTGATCATCTGGGGGACCTGGAAGGGCGATAAGCCGGTCACCGATTCCGCGCGCAAGCTGGTGATCCGCCAGGCGGCGGCGTTCGAGCCTATCCCGGAAGCGCCCGCCGCGCCCGTTACCACGGCCTCAATTGGAGCCGCTCCGGTCGCAGCCACGCCAGCCGCCCCCGCGCCCGCCTCCGACCAGCTTCTGGAAAGTGCCCGCCGCGCACCCGTGCTGGCCTATAACCGACCGATCTCTGCCGGACGTGTGGCCCACGACAGCGTGACCGGAAGTGTCGTCACCGATCCCTATGGATTTGGCCGGGGGGAGCCGCGCAACGACCTTGCTGACAGGCTGAAGCCCACGCCGATCGAGGGCGTGCGCGCAGCGCGGCTTCCCAACCGCAATCTGCTCATCACCCAGGGCACCTCGATCCCGTGCGTGCTGGAGACGGCGATGTCCTCCGACGTGGCGGGTTTCGTCTCCTGTGTCGTGGTGCGCGACGTGATGTCGGATTCCGGCAACGTGGTGCTGATGGAAAAAGGCACGCAAGTGGTCGGTGAATATCGCGGCAATGTTCGGCGCGGTTCAAAACGCCTGTTCGTGCTATGGACCCGCGCCAAGACACCGACCGGCGTCATTGCGGCATTGGCCTCGCCGGCCACTGATGCGCTAGGCCGCGCCGGCTTCGACGGCGACATCGACACCCACTTCTTTGAACGCTTCGGCTCGGCGCTCCTGCTGTCCGTTGTCAATGATGCCTCCTCGATCGGACGTCAGCAGCTGCAGGACAGCTCCATCCAGATCAACAACACTACCGGCGCCACCAACAGCGCCGCGGCGATCGCCGTCGAGCAGTCCATCAACATTCCGCCAACGCTGAATAAGAACCAGGGCGAACTGGTCAATATCTTTGTCGCGCGCGACGTCGATTTCTCCTCGGTCTATCAATTGCGGCGGGTTGAGACCCGCACGCAGATAATGGACCGCACCATCCCAGGGGGCCTCGTGGCCCCGGCCCTGGTGACAAAGTGAGCGCCATACACTCCGTAGAGCGGGATGGCAGCCGGCTCGTGCTGGCGCGCTATCTCGAGCCATTGGCTCCATTTCTGGCAGATAAGTCCCTGACCGAAATCGTTGTCAACCGCCCCGGCGAGATTTTCGTGGAAGGTTCCGGCGGCTGGACCCGGCACGAAGCGCCAGCTTTGACGCATGCCTACCTTTCGCACCTGGCGACCGCAGCTGCCGGCCACACCCGCCAGGACATCGGTCCGGAGCATCCAGTGGTGTCGACCACCCTGATCGGCGAGGAGCGCTGCCAGATCGTCGTCCCGCCGGCTGTGCCCGCCGGCACAGTCAGCCTCACAATCCGCAAGCCGTCGGCTCTGACGATGACGCTGGATGCCTTTGAGCGGGTAAAGCTTTTCGATGAAATCCGCATCGCCAACGACGAACTCACTGCCGATGAGCATCGGCTTCTGGCTCTGAAAGACGCTGGCGCCGGCGGGATTTCCTCGAGCTTGCCGTATCAACTCGGCGCAACATCATCATTTCCGGGGCGACTGGTTCGGGAAAGACGACTCTATCAAAGGCGTTGATCGCGGCGATCCCGGCCCAGGAGCGGCTCATCACCATCGAGGACACCGCCGAGCTTGTCATCCCGCATGAAAACTCTGTACGGCTGCTTTATGCCAAGGACGGGCAGGGCGTCGCCAAGGTTGGACCGCGCGAACTTCTCGAGTCTTGCCTGCGGATGCGGCCGGATCGCATCCTCCTGCAGGAGCTGCGCGATGGGACCGCATTCTTCTATCTGAGGAATGTGAATTCGGGCCATCCAGGATCGATCACAACGGTTCACGCCGACAGCGCTCAGCTCGCCTTCGAGCAACTGACGTTGTTGGTCAAGGAAAGCGCGGAAGGCCGCGACCTGCATCGCGACGACATCCGCTCGCTCCTGCTGCTTCTCGTCGACGTCGTCATCCAGATGCAGAAGCGGGACGGCCGCTACCGCATTTCGGAGATCTACTATGACCCCCTTCGCAAACGCGACCAGGTCAGTTAGGGCCGCGCGGGGCCTCGCGGTCGCGGTCGCGGCCTGCGCGCTGTTCCTGCTGGTCGCCTCGAACGTCCTGCTGCTGGGGCTCCGGCTTCACGACGGCGGCCTGCACTGGTCGGAGATCGCCACGGGCTGGCCCCGTTACGGCGCTGACCCACGTTTCGACCGCTGGCTGACCCTTTCGACCCTCGCCGGGGTCGTTGTGGTCTTTGGCCTGCTCGGGGCTATCTTCCGGCACCGTCCTCTCCCGCTTCACGGCAGCGCTCGTTTCGCTTCCGAGCGCGAGATCAAGGCCGCTGGCCTGCGATCCAAGGAAGGCGTGCTACTCGGCCGCAAGGACGGTGCGCTGATCTGCTTCGGCGGATCGGAACACGTCCTGGTCTACGCTCCGACCAGGGCCGGGAAGGGCGTCGGCTATGTCATTCCAAACCTGCTCAATTGGCCGGATTCAGTTGTCGTGCTGGATGTGAAGAAGGAAAACTGGGATCGTTCCGCCGGGTTTCGCGCAGCCCACGGGCAAGAGGTCTATTTGTTCGACCCGCTCGAGGAAAACGGTCGCACCGCGCGCTACAATCCTCTCGGTTACGTCCGCGGCGATCCGTCGGATCTCTATGACGATCTGCAGCGCATCGCGGTGATGCTGTTTCCGGCCGAAAGCCGGGGCGATCCCTTCTGGTTCGAGGCGGCCCGCTCGGCCTTCGTGGCAATCGGCGGCTATGTCGCGGAAACGCCTGGGTTGCCATTGACGATTGGGGAGATCCTGCACCAGTTGTCTGCTGCCCCCGACCTCAAGGCACATTTTGAGAAGATTATCGCCGCGCGCAAGTCTGGCCCTTCGCCACTATCGCGACACTGCATCACCGCGCTGAACGATTTCCTCGCGGCTTCTGAAAACACCATGAACTCGGTGCGCAAGACCGTGACGGCTAGGCTCGGTCTCTGGCTCAACCCTCGCATCGATGCTGCCACGTCGGCCAACGACTTTGATTTGCGGCAGCTGCGGCAACGGCCGATGTCAATCTATCTCGGTGTGACCCCCGATAATCTCGACCGCATGGCGCCGCTTCTCAATCTGTTTTTTCAGCAGGTGGTCGATCTCAATACCCGCGAGCTGCCGGAGCAGAATTCGAAACTCAATCGCAAGGTGCTGCTGTTGCTGGATGAGTTTCCGGCGTTGGGCAATGTCAGTGTGCTCGCCAAATCGATCGCGTTCATCGCCGGTTACGGCATCCGCCTGCTGACCGTCGTTCAGAGCCCGGCGCAACTCCGCGCGATCTACGGGACCGACGCGGCACGCAACTTCATGACCAACCATGCCGTCGAGGTCGTGTTCGCCCCAAAGGAGCAGGACGTGGCAAATGAGCTCTCGGAACGCATCGGCTACGACACCGTGAAGGCGCGTAGCCGCAGCGGACCGAAAGGGCTGGCGATGCGCTCGACCAGCGAGACGATCTCCGAACATCGGCGTGCCCTGATGCTCCCGCAAGAGCTGAAGCTTCTCCCAAAGTCGATGGCATTTATCCTGGGCACCGGAATTCCTCCGGTTATCGCTGACAAGATCGTATATTACGAAGACGAGGGTTTCCAGAGACGTCTGCTACCGGCCCCAGTGCCGGAGATGCCCAGAGGCCGCTCGACCGCGCTGCTTGACGCCGAGATCAAGGAGCTTCGCTCCGAGGTCGCCGAGCTCCGGGCGGCATTTCGGTCGCGGCCGATGACGGACGAGGAGGTCGCCGATCCTTCCACGATCCCCGCCGGCGCCAGTTTCGATTTCGGGGACGTGGAGGTGGATCTCGAAGGGCTATCCGAGGAGGACATGAAAGCCTGGACTCTGAATTACATTGACTCTCAGGCCATCCCGCCGGCGCGGCGGCCAAGCCGCAAACAGAACGGACGACAGCATGAACGGCATGCCGGACCACAGCGAGGACTTTAGCCTCGAACGGCAGGATCGCGCGAGTGGCGATCCTAACAAGTCGGGAGAGAATTCGGCAGCGAAGTCAGTGCCGACCGACAAGTCATCCTCCGCGACGGTCAATGACAATGCACTCCCCGATCGTATCCGTCGCAAATACTACGTGGTGGCCAATGCGTATGAAAAAAATGGGCTAGCCGGGGAAGCACGGCTTTACGCCGACGAGCGCGGCGAGTATCTCGCCTTCAAGGTCACCGAAGATCGTCTGGTCACGCGTTTGGCCGCAGCCGAGGTAATCCGCGACATGGTCAGCGTTGCGCAACATCGGCAATGGGAGTCTCTCCAGGTTCGCGGCTCCGCGGAATTCCGGCGGGAGGCCTGGCTCGAAGCTGGCGCGCGCGGATTGGAGGTTCAGGGGTATCAGCCAACCGAGCTTGACCGGCAGACGCTCGCCGATCGGCGAGAAATGAGGGACCGGACCCGTTCGGACACGCCCGAAGTCCGCTCGGCCACGATTACAGGTGAGCGCGCGAACAAGTTCGACTACGACAAAGGCATATCGGGACGCCTGATCGAGGTCGGTCAAGCCCCCTATCGCAATCGCAGGGACGCCGAGGCTTCGACTTATGTTGCTCTCGAGCTCGAGAATGGACGGCAGCATCAGGTATGGGGCGTTGGTCTTGAAAAGGCGACGGCCGATAGCAAGGCACGACCAGGCGATCGCGTTCAAGTACGTAGGGACGGCGTCGAACAGGTCACGAAGGAAATCAAGGTGATTGATGCCGCCAACCGGCAGACCCGCGTTGAGCGGCGGCAGGTGCAGCGTAAGCGCTGGCGGGTGACGGCAGAAAAGTTTCGTTCAGCCGATCGTCAGACCGCGGCGCGTGATGTCGATCTGGTCGCAGCGCAGTCGCAGATGGTGAACATCGAGAAGGTACTAGAACGAGTGTTTCCGAACGACGAGCGCGCACGCCAGAGTATCACCGAAGCAGCGAGGGAGCACATTGCGCGACACCTTGAAGAAGGGCGTTCGTTTGCGAGGGCCGCAGTCGTAGAGCCCGTTCGAGATCGTCAGCGATCAGAAGGAGATAAGGAGCTCCGTCCAGGCGAACGATTGAGAATGCAAGAGCGTGACCGCTGAACGCGCCGGGTCAACAATCAACCCGTCCGCGCCGTGCGACGTTACACTCAGGGCGCTGCTGGATGCCGGTTATCGGGACGAAGCGAAGGCATTCCGTGAGTGGGGTCTCAGAGCTGCCGGTGGCGAACCGGAGAAGGTCAGGATCATGTACCGGGTCGACGACTCGCGCGGGTTCGAGGAATGGACCCGCGCCGCGGCCTCACAGCGGCAGCTCGACCTCTATGGCGAACTCCTGGAATTCAATAGCTGCCGCAGCGAAAGCTGAATTTTGCCCACGCACGCGAAAGCGAGCTGATCACAGCCATCGTTGATGAGGTCGACCGCGTCTCGGACCAGCCAGACCGCGGTTTGCGGGAGTTGAGGGGGATTTGCGTCACTACGCCTATCTTCCAACGTCTCAGCGCGGGCGGCGGTGGATCATTACGTTGCTCGGCGTGATCTGCATCTGGTAGCTGCCCGCCATTTCCTTCGGCGGATGGCAGTGTTGCGCGACCGGATGCATCGCGAAATATGCGAACGAGCATTCGATCGCGAGCGTGAGACATTCGTTGAACTCTACGGAGCTGATGCGGTGGGCGCCAGACTTCTCAACTTTCCTCTGCTTGGCTTTCTGCCGGTAACTCACGAAGGCATCCGCAAGACCATCGCCGCCATTGAGCGCGAACTCGTGCAACAAGGCTAGTGTCCACCGCCGCTCAGCAGGCGCCATTTGCGAAGGAGCATCCCAACGTGCGGCGGGCGGCAGGCGGCTTGCCTGCTGATGCAGGGCAGACGGGCGGAGGCGAAGAAACCGTTTGAGCATCTTGTGCGGACACGCATTGATCTTGGGTTTCCGGCTGAGGAATGCGCCGATAAGGGCAAACAGCAGGCCGAATGACAATGAAGCACTCCAAATTGTCGTGGCGCGTTGGGCTCTGCCGGCATGTCATCGCCGCGGATGCTGATGGATGTCAAAAAAGCGGGGTAGTTGCGAACCGGACCGTGACGCTGCGACCAATAAACAACGACCCGAAGAATTGGGTTCCGCCAACGGAACCATTGCAGCTTTTTCCTGTTCTACTCTTTCCGAGCCGAGGATTCCTCTAGTGTGGTGCATTCGCGAAGCGGTTGCTTCCGCGGCACCGGGATTGGCGATGTTGCAGCGCGTAACCCCCCGTACATCCCTCCGAAGCCGGAGCCTCCGGAGCGGCTTCCAGGCTTCCTCGGCGTGTTGGGGCGTCTTCGCCGGAATCCGCTCGAGTGCTGGAGCGCAGAATTCTTCGCGAGCCGATCGTCCAATCAGGCTTCCGCTGTTTAGGGCTTTATCGTCAACGATCCGCTGGCGATACCCGTGTCTTGATGGAGAACGCTCCGAATTACCGCAAGGACCCGATCCAGCGCCGCATCCTTTCGAGCGGGCTTGCCGCCGGTCTGCTGAGCGTGGAAGGCGAGCGATGGGAGATGCAGCGCCGAACGCTCGCACCGCTGTTTGCCAAGAGAACCGTGAATTCCTTTTCCAGCGCGGTGCGACGGGCCGCCGAGCAACTGGCTGATCGGTGGATGAAACTCGGTGACGGCGCGGTTCTCGATGTGGCGGCAGAGATGACGCTGGTGACGCTCAGCGTCCTCGCCCTGACCATATTTTCCGATGGGATAGGCGGGAATCCCGAGGACTTCCGAGCGGCCATGAATGCCTATTTCGGCGTGATCGGGCGCATCGGCATCCTCGACTTGCTTGGGCTGCCACCGACGGTCCCGCGCCCCGGGCGTTCACGTCTACGTCGGACAATGGGCTACTTCGAAGGCGCGATCGATGAAATCATTGAGACCAGGCGGCGCCGATTGAACAGCTCCGATTCCGCGCAGGCGAACGATCTGCTGACACTTTTGCTTCAAGCCAGCGATCCCGCAACCGGTCGGGCGATGAGTTTGGCGGAAGTCCGCTCGAATATTCTGACGTTTCTTTCGGCGGGACATGAGACTACTGCCAACGCGCTCTCATGGTCGATATTCCTGCTCTCGCAATCTGCGGAATGGCGAGCGCGGGTTCAGGAAGAGGCCGAACGCGAATTGAACGGATCGATCGATGGCTTGGCGGATCGGCTCGTCGTTACGAAGGCAGTGGTCGAGGAAGCGCTGCGCCTGTATCCGCCGATCGCCGCGCTCAGTCGTTCCGCCGACCAGCCGGACACGCTCGGAAACTTCCGGATCGGGCAAGGCGCCTTGGTGGTGGTCGCACCGTACGTGCTTCACCGCCGTTCCATGCTTTGGGATCGACCCGACGTGTTCAATCCGGCTCGGTTTCTGCCAGAAGTCAGAAGCGCCGTGCCGCGGTTCGCCTATCTGCCGTTCGGAATAGGACCACGAACCTGCATCGGAGCCTCGTTCGCTCTGCAGGAGGCGGTGATAGTGCTGGCCGTGCTGATGAGCCGCTTCGATCCCACGATGCTGGACGGGGCAAAAGTGTGGCCTGTCCAGAGCGTCACGTTGCGTCCTGCCCCGGGATTACCTATGCGAGTGACATCGAGAGCGCGGCGATCTTCACCGTGCGAGCCGAGCCGCGTGAGAGTTAGCTGACCTGGCGCGTCATGTTAAGACACTGGCTTACAAGCCTCGGCGGTCATCTTCGGGGCTTTCCGGCTGATCTCACTTGACCGATGATGATAGTCCTTGGATGGCTGCGGATTGTACATTCGGGGGGCTTGCTCGCACGGCAAAGCGAGCAGGTGGTCATCTCCTAAGCGACCTGGCGTGATTGTCAGCGTCTTTGCCGAGGCTTCCAGCTCGGCCGAAGCTGAAGCAGCGGCCTCCACGATTTCGCCCACCGCGTGCCTCGAGCTCGCTCGCAAGCATCTCCTGTTTACGGCGAGCCAGGCGGCCTGCTCGGTGCTTTCGGCTCCGGTTCCAAAGCCCCAATCGACAGCCCGTTCTCCTTTATCACAAGGAGAGCCTTCCCATTTGGCGCCGATCTCGCGGTTCCTCACCTGCACAAAGCTGCATAGCCTCAACCGCTTTGAGCGGTCTGGCCGAGCTCGTCTCTCAAGCAGCGTCGCGCGGCCTTGATCTGGGCCTCGGTAGCACCCTGACTACGGGCATACATTTCTGCCGTCGCTACCGAATATCTTGCAACGTAGTACCGAACGTCAGAGCAGGACATTCTTTGCCTCACACCATGCTGGCCCGCCGCGTGTGCGGCAGAGGCCAACGGCAACATTAAAGTGGCAGAGACAATTGCACGCATCAACATCTTGTACCCCCAAAGGCATCAACTGCTCTGTCCACTAGTTCTCACCCGCGTGCGCGGTGCAAATTAACAATGGCGCTGAGGACGAATTCCATTTCGGGTGTTGCCGTTATGCTTCAGCTTCTAGGTCATCCTCCACGGTTAGATTGACTACGTTCCTGGGTCGGCGATTGAGCTGCCGTTTTCGCTCGCTACTTCTTCTGGCTACTACGGCAGCTGATTGACAGATTCCCTGAACTCAGCGAGCCTCGAGCGCGGGGAACCCGCCGCTCTCGCGGCGTGAATGAGATCACACGGGAAAGCCCGGCGTGACGTAACGGTTGGGAAGGCGAACAGCACGTAATGCAGTGCCGGTCGATCCGGCGATCAGGACAACCCACATGGGCCACAGCATCGTCGTGCGAGGTATTGACCGGGACCTGATCCGCCGAGCGCATTATGCCAGCGGTCACGTGAACCGCGCAAAAGGGCCGAACACATCGCTGCTCCGACCAATGCTGCGACGTGAAGATTCTTATTGCCAACCTGGAGCCGTCCACACATGCCCCATCAGCGCAGTAGCGGCGCGTCTGGTTGAGGTCCGCTTATTGAGCCGCGGACTAGATTCGGCTCTGGTCGGGGTTTTTCGCATTCTGACCCCGAGCGGACGTCGTTGCCTCGCGAGACCTGCACCGCGTCGGGACAGTTCTGTCACCACTAATGGAGGAATCAAGAGCCAAGCTTCAAGCCGCACCATCCGCGGCTGGGGTCTGTCGCGCCGCTTTCTCTTGCGCGAGAGTTGCTTCCAGCCGCGCGATGTTTTCCTGGAGGCGCTGGTTGTTTTCCAGCAGACGGCGACTAGTGAGGAGGAGGATGTAGTAGCCGAATTGCTGATCACTTTGAAAGTAGATTTCAAGCAACCTTTCATAAGTTATAGTCAGGACTTGTCCGTCTTCTATGCACTCGACCGTTCCGGTTCGTCGGTTATCGGGCGAAAGGAAGCCAAGTTCTCCCATGAGACGCCCTGGCGGAATCTCGACGCCGATTTCTTTGACGAGAAACTTCCCGGTGACGGTGAGAAACATTTCGGCCGCCGCATCACCCTTCCTAAATAATCGGTCGCCATGACGATATCTGCGTTCGGTCATGAAGGGTTTGAGCCATTCCATCGACATGTCACCTTGCGTCGCGTTACTTGCCTTCTTAACGAGCCTGAGCAGTTGACGGAGACGAACGGCGTTGACCGGCAGCAACAGCAGATATAGCAGAAAGGTGGCGACGCTTCCGGAAAGCGCGCCAGAGGTTGCGAAGAATGCACAGCCGACCATATTCGCGACCCGCAGCGGCACCATTCTCTGCATCAGCAAGGTAGCGACAAAGAAGATTGCGCCGACCAAGGCAAACATGCTGGCGAGCGTGATGTTGGCCAGTACAATTTCCAGCAGCCGATCGAACAGTGCGTCGTAGGTGATGTTGTTGGGATCAAGCCCCATTTGAACGAGAATCTTCGCAATCCTGAGATTATCTGCCGCCGTATCAAGGATGCGGTTTAGTATCTTGGGAAGATCTGCACTGATGGGCTCCATTGGATCATCTCTCACAAAGCGATCAGTATCCCCCGAATACATCCCGGATATTGATGATCGAGGGGCGATATTGAAGGCGCCTTTTGTTGCGGGCGCATGAGTCCGAACGTGGCCCATCTGCGACTTCGGAGTTCCATCGCTCTTCGACCGCTGTTGGCGGTAAACCGGACATCAGGCGGCCAATCACTTACAACAGGTCGGCCGCGAGGTTCAGGCCGTCGCGGCCATCAGCGACAGGAAAAGACCGGCTCCGCAAAAACATCAGGATAGTCTTTGCTCGACCTCCGCGCCCATGGAACGCGATAGCATCTTCGCTAGTGCGGCAATCATCGGTCTCCTCCGGAGAATGCAGCGATGAAGAACAATAGCCTGCGACGGCTTCGGCGAGTGTGAGCCAGCTCTCAGGTCCGGCGGCATCGTTTGGGCCGCTCGCGTGCCCGTCCGGACTGCAGCGAAGGGCGAGCGCAAGTGTTTAGGCGGTCTTGCCGTGCTTCGGCTAGTTGTCTCGGGTTGGAATGCTGAAGCTGCGCAGGTGCTCGCAAAAGTTCTTCTGCAGCAAACCCGTCCGCGCCATCGGGTGGGCTAACCTGCGTGGTCTGTAACCGATTGAGCGTCTCGCTTCGCTTGAGCACGAGCTGTTAGCATATCCAGCTTCGATTGGTCCTCGCTCAGACGCCTTTCGACATACTGCCGTTCGAACTCTGTCAGAGTGGTTTGCAATAAGAAGTGATAGCGTTGAATATTGTTGCGATATGCCCGGGCCAACTCGTCAATCATCGTCGTCGCCTTTCCGTGTCTGAGACAACAAACAATTCATCGTCGGCTTGATGGCTTGATGGGCAGGCGGCCAAGCAACAGCAGGCGCGGAACATCCCCGCCGCGCTCTCCATGCTAGCGAGCTTTTCTTTCCCAATCTGTGAACTATTTCACACTCTCCAAGCGATCGTCGCCTGCGTGGCAACAGGCATTGTGAAGTGGTTTAACGGGGAGCGCGCCGGATTGTCGAGCTTGGCTGAGGACCAGAAGGTCTCTTATGAAGCTCAAGTCGATCAAAAGCGCGGCAAAAATAGTGCCGAAAATCTGTGCGTCTGACGACAGCTGCAGCGACAATGGGCGCGGCGTTTTGATCACGGCATTTTCTGCCCGAAGTCTCTCTGTAGCGTGTGGAGAAAGTCGCTGGCATGGTCGTATTGCGCGTTGCCGTTCGTCATATGACGGACGCGCGATTCATTGACCGACCACCGGTTTCGGAGCCGAGCAACTCAACTCTGTCCGACCACTGCTGCAGCAAAGTATCGGGTATATCGCTCCGCAGATCCGACCATCTTCAAAAGGGAATGTTCGCCCCGGGTCTTGTGGTCGTGATGCGCCTTCGCCGCATAGATCGAGACTTTCACCAAGGGGCGCGACTTTGCCGCCTGGTTGGGTCTCACGCCTCTTCAGAAATCGACGGGTGGCAAACAGAGGCTCGGTGCGACATCCAAGATGGGCGAACGCACGCTCAGGCGCCTTCTCATCATCGGCAGCAGCGCGGTCGTGCAACAGGCGAGCAAACGCGGTGCGCCAAGGGGATCACTCGAACAGATGCTGGCTCGCAAACCGCGCATGCTGGTGACGGTCGCGCTCGCCAACAAGATGGCGCGGATCGTCTGGGCGCTACTTATCAAGCAGGAGAATTACAGGGCTCCGGTCGCAGCCAAGGCGTGATCCTGGCGGACCTGAGGTCGTCGGAGATGTAGCCGGTCGAAGGAGAGTATGGCGCAACAGTCCGCGAGACGAGACCGGAAGAACCAGGTGTACTCATCGTGCCTACCGAGCACACCTTTATGATTTGGTTCCGGTCTGCGAACTCCCATACGGGCCCGCAGCTTCATCGCTGCACCATCAGAGGCCGGACAGATGGCAGCATCCGACTACGTGCCGATCTTCTTCAAAAATCGCTTGCATCTCGCGGGGCGTCCACAGATGAGTACACGCTTCTGTAATGGGCCCGATGATGTCAAGCCTCCCGAGTGAACGTCACGCCGCCGAGCTCATGCTTCTGTCCGTGGTCGACGCCTGGCCGCCACATCATGCTGTCAGAGGGATCGGTGAGCCTATCTAGGTACGCGTGGTTCGTCGGACGACGGCCACTGGGCGTGTAACGGCTTCACCGCATCCACCGTCCCGGCGACGGGACTTCGGGCACTGGGCTCTGTTCAGCCCGATTGCTATTCCGGCTCTTCTCCTCGTGCTCTATGCTGCGATCGGGCTCGCTTCACCCCATCGGTAAGTTGTGCCGTCGACCCAGATCCGATGCAGGATCACTGCAAGCTTACGTGCCAAGGCAACTTTTGCGCGCTTCGAGCCTCGCCGCTTGGCGACATCCATCCCCCAGCGCTTGAGTTTTGAGAACCGCATGATGCGCGATAGCAGAACGTTGGCGGCTTCATACAACACCGTTCGCACCATCTCATCGCCAGCCAGCGTGATTCCGCCCGTGACGTCCTTTTCTCCCGCTTGGTACTTCTTTGGCGTGAGCCCGAACAGTGCGCCTGCCGCCTTCGATTTTGAGATGCGATAAGGGTCATCAATCGCCGATTTGTAGGTAATAGCCACCAGGGGACCAACGCCTGGTACTGTCATCAGTCGGCGACAGACCGCATCGTCACGCACAATTGCCAGCACAGCCTTGTGTAGCCTTCCGTACTCTGCCTTCAAGGCCGATCGCGCCGAAAGCATCGCGCCGGCAATGCACTCCAATGTAGGCTGACCCGCAACCAGCTCTCGGATCCGCGCTTCGAAAGTCTTCCGCGTTACCGGGCCAACCTTCAGCCCGAAGCCGCGCAAAATCCCTCGGATACTTAATTCCACATCGATAAGTCGCCCGAGAAGCTGTTTGCGTGCAATCAGAAGTGCCCGGATCTCCTGCGCGCCGACCGACTTCGCATGTACCGGCTGGAACCATCCCATCTGGATCAACTGGGCGATCCCGCGGGCATCCTTGCGATCAGTCTTCACCGTCATTGCAGACAATGCGGCCTTCACATGCCGCGTCTCGAGCAGGACTGTCTCGAGCCAAGCCCGAATGCAGCCATTGCGACAGCGGCCCCGCCTCCTATAGCGCGACAATCTGGATGGGAAGCGCGCGACAATCAGGATGGCGAGTCGGTGTCGCGGCGAGGTGATGATTGCCGCGATGATTGTCGCGCGCAAGA
>NZ_JADPKQ010000021.1:0-1088 GCF_023074015.1 Bradyrhizobium sp. 142 | reverse complement strand
TCGGTGCTGATCGTGGATCTCGTCGACCCTGAAAGCCCCAAGATCGTCGCCACCCTGCCCCTGAAGAATTCGATCGTCGGACCGCCGGTCAATCTCGACATCGATCCATCAGGCTCGGTCGCACTGGTGGCGGATTCGGTAGATGTAACCAAGGACGGCGACACGCTGAAATAGGTCCCGGACAACAAGGTGTACGTTATCGATCTCAAGGCCAGTCCACCCAAACTGGTGGCCACGGTCACCGCCGGCAAGCAGCCGTCCGGACTGAGCATCAGTCCATCCGGCAAGATGGCGCTGGTTGCCAATCGTGGCGATAACTCGATCAGCGTGCTCTCGGTCAATGGCACCGACTTCAAAGTCACCGATACGATCGCGATGCCCGACAGCGTCGCACATGTGGTGTTCACGCCGGACGGCAAGCGGGCGCTGGCAGTGAGATTCGCGGCGCACAAGGTGTCGGTGCTTGATATCGCCGGCGACAAGGTGACCTACAACAAGCTCGATCTGCCGACCGGCCTGTGGCCTTACAATGTCGTGGTCACGCCCAACGGCAAGATCGCGCTGACCGCCGATAATGGCGGCGCCGGCTCATCCGACGGCAGCGTTGACACGACAAGCGTGATCGATCTCGAAGCCAACCCGCCGCGCATCATCGATCGGGTGGTGGTCGGCGACGGCCCGGAAGGATTGGCGATGTCTCCGAAAGGCGATCTCGCAGTCGCCGCGATCCTGCGCGGCTCCAACATGAAGAAGGCCTTCTACTACGAGCCGAATGGCAGCATTTCGGTGCTGAAGATCGACGGAAAGAAGGTGACCAAGACCCAGGATATCGAGGTCGGCGGATTGCCCGAGGCTGCGATGTTCACCCCCGACGGCAACTACATTCTGATCGGAAATTATTTGACCCAGGATTTCTCGATCCTGAAGGTCAACGGCACTGAGGTCACGGATACCGGCAAGCGCTTCAAGGTACCGGGGCATCCGGCTTCGGCGCGCATGAGCCAGTAGAAGCGCCGCACTCGGATTGCAACAACGGGTGCCAATCCACGCCTCGCTCGACACGCTGACGGCGCTATTGAGGCGCGCGG
>NZ_JADPKQ010000440.1:0-1100 GCF_023074015.1 Bradyrhizobium sp. 142 | reverse complement strand
AACGGCGCCATCAAGCTCGTGCGCCGCCCTGGTCGTCATCGACCGGATCACGCGGTCTCCATGCGCCGGTCAGCGTGGTCGCCTTCACCGGTATGCGCATCCTACAACTCCTGCGGCAACCGGCATTGTCCCAAGTGTCAGGGCGCGGCGTCACGCCGATGGCTGACCGACCGCGAAGCGGAGCTCTTGCCGGTGCCGTATTTTCACGTTGTCTACACGTTGCCGAGCGAGCTGCGTGACATCGCCTACCAGAACAAGCGCGTAGTCTACAACCTGCTGATGAAGGCGGCCGCCGAGACGACACTCACGATCGCTGCCGATCCCAAGCGCCTCGGCGCGCGGATCGGTGTCACCGCCGTGCTGCACACCTGGGGCTCGGCCCTGACTCATCATCCGCACGTACATATGATCGTGCCGGGTGGAGGGCTCTCGCTCGATCATGCGCGATGGGTCGCCGCGCGCTCCAACTTCCTCGTCCATGTCAACGTGGTGGCGCGCCTGTTCCGGGGCAAGATGCTGGCGATGCTCCTGCATGCGCACACCGCCGGCGAGTTGAAGTTCTTCAATACCCATGCCGGGCTTACCGACAAGCGAACGTTCAAGCGCTTCATCGCACCACTGCGCCGCATCAGATGGGTGGTCTATTGCAAGCGGCCGTTCGCCGGGCCCGAGCAGGTGCTGCGCTATCTCTCCCGTTACACCCATCGGGTCGCCATCTCCAACCGCCGCCTCGTTGCGGCCGACAGCGAGGCGATTGCGTTCCGCTGGAAGGACTATCGCGTTGATGGCCCCGACCGCTGGAAAACGATGCGGCTTCAACCGCACGAGTTCATCAGGCGCTTCCTGATCCACGTGCTACCCAAGGGCTTCCATCGCATCCGCCACTACGGGCTCTTTGCCTCAACCAATCGCGCCGAGAGCATCGCAACCGCCCGCGCCCTCCTCAATGTCGCCCCGCCTGCCGCCGATCCCCAACAGCAGCCCGATGCCGCCCCGGACGGGCTGCGGTTGCTGCCCTGGCCATGCCCGTGCTGTGGCGCGCACATGATCGTCATCGAGAGCTTCGCGCCCGGCTGCGAGCCGAAGTGGCGGTCGACACC
>NZ_JADPKQ010000005.1:0-1101 GCF_023074015.1 Bradyrhizobium sp. 142 | reverse complement strand
TAGAAGGCCAGCAACGCGTCGCGGTCCTTGGCGAGGCATTCGACCGCTCGGCCGTACTTGGCGCGGTATTTCTCGGCGAAGGCGCCGATCGCCGCTTCAGCGGCCGCCCGGTTCGGCGCCCAGTAGACTTCGCGCAGGTCCTTCTTCATGTTGGCCTGGACCGAGAGCGGGACCTTGTCCAGGACGTTTACGGTCTTGTGCACCCAGCAGCGCTGGTGCCGTGTGCCGGGAAAGACCTCGTCGAGCGCCTTCCAGAAGCCGAGCGCGCCGTCGCCAACGGCAATTTCCGGGGCGATCTGCAACCCGCGCTGCTTCACGTCGATCAGGAGCTCACGCCAGCTCTGCGCGCTCTCCCGGACGCCGACCTGAAAGCCAATCAGTTCCTTCTTGCCTTCCGGCGTCGCGCCGATCAGCACCAGCATGCATTCGCCGTGGTCTTCCATGCGCGCCTGCAGGAAGACGCCATCGGCCCACACATACACATAGCGTCGCGCCGACAGATCGCGCTTCTGCCAGCGCTCATACTCGCCCTGCCACTCGGCCGTCAGCCGGGAGATGACCGCCGGCGACAGGTTCGGCGCGTCCCTGCCCAGCAAGGCCGTCAGCGCCTCCTGGAAATCGCCGGTCGAGATGCCGCGCAGGTACAGCACCGGCAACAGCGCATCCAGGCTCCGGGTGCGCCGCGCCCACAGCGGCAGGATTGCCGAGCTGAACCGGATCCGCTCGCTATCGCCGGCCGCCCCGCGGTCCCGAATCTTCGCCCGCGCGACCTCGACCGGTCCGATGCCGGTCGCAATCGTTCGCGCCGGGCCGTAACCATGTCGCACGACACGGGCGCGCCCGTCGGCCAGCTTCAAATCCTTCACCGTGGCAAGAAACGTCTCGACTTCGATCTCCACGGCCTGCGCCAGAAGCTGCCGCGCACCAGCTCGCAGGATATTGGTCAGTGGATCATCGATCTCGTCGGGCTGACGAAGCGGGACAATGTTGCTAGTCTCGTTCATGGCGTATCGCTCTCCTTGAGAGGTTCTGGCAGGCTCGACACCCGCCTCGATACGCCGCCTATCTCATTCCGTCATCACCCACTTTCCTGCATAGCTC
>NZ_JADPKQ010000468.1:0-1111 GCF_023074015.1 Bradyrhizobium sp. 142 | reverse complement strand
GAATGCAGCGCGTTGAAATCCGATACGCCGTCCACCCCAAGCACTACGGCTTCGCCGTCAATGACGAAATGCTTCTGCCGGTTCTTAAGCGCGGCCTCGGCGATCCACGGATAGCGCTTGGTCCAGTCGGTGCCGTTCCGCGAGAGCAGGCGCACGCTGCCGTCCTCACGGATGACCAGCATCCGGTAGCCGTCGTGCTTCACTTCATGCATCCAGTCTGGTCCCGAGGGAACCTGCTTGCCGGCGGTCGCCAGGCAGAGCTCGTACGTCATGCGCATGAGCCAGAGATAAGCACTTCGGCTGCACTTTACGAACCTGTCCCTGCGCGCCTTGCCGCTCTCTCCAGGAATTCCAGCATGGAGGGGGCCACTTCCTCAAGCTCGACGAAACGACGGCGCAACTCATCCGCGATATCCGTGGTCACATCGCGCGACCATCCCTATGTCGTGTTGAAGGCCACGATGCGAGCGGGATGCATGTATTGGCCTTCGATCAGGTGCCGTAAGAGCGTCGCACGATTGCCGTCCTCTTCCGCCGTCTCGCACCAAGCGCGTCCGAGCCGGTCGCCAAAGTCCTCAAGCACAAGGTAGACATCTTGGTCCGCCGCCACATGAGGCACGATGGATGGGGAGCGGCGCATGCCAGAAACTCCACGAGAACCTGCGATTCCCTCGATAATGTTACTATTTAATGCGAGGAGTAAAGATAACGCTAAAAATTAAACAGAATTAAATGTAGACAAAATCAAAATTCGGATTTAATTTGGGAAGTACCTTGGCGCCGGACGAACGCGTCAAGCTCTCCGAGAAACGGCTCCAGCGTCCGTCCTGCCCCCTGGTTACCCTCGGATGCAGGGGCCGTTTCTTCGGCATATGGGGAGCGAACCATGAAGTTCCTATCCCTGGGTGACTTGTTTCTTGTCTCCGCACTGACGGGTGCAATCATGCTGGTCGAGATGGCCCTCTTCATTGTTGTGGGCATGATCTGAGCCAATGAGGAACACCGGGAATTCGCAGTTGACGCGTCGGTGGGCCGCGCTCACGAACACAAGAAACGGCAGTGCGAATACGCTCGCGGAAGGCCAACGCGCTCTGTCGGACCAATCTCCACA
>NZ_JADPKQ010000205.1:0-1111 GCF_023074015.1 Bradyrhizobium sp. 142 | reverse complement strand
TAGGCCGCAAACCGCGATTCACTCCCGTCCGATCTTGGGTGACCCATCCCAGCTCTCCATGCCGAAAAACGAATCTCCCGAAAATACCAGCAATTCCAGCATCAAAGATCGCGACTTTCTGACTCAGTAAGACTAGAGATCGCGGACCATTAGTGCCGTATCGAAGCCCTTCCAGTTAGTGCGATCCAGCGCTTCCCAGCCGAGCCTCTCGTAGAAGCCCACAGCATCCGTAGTGTACAGATAAAGTCGTGAAAACTCTCGTTGTCGGGCTTGATCTTCTATCGCTCGGACCAACGCTGCACCAGCGCCTTTCCGCCGATGCTCCGGGACAACGAATAAGCCTGCGAGCCAAGGCGACACATCATGATTTGGCTCGATCTCTGACTCGACCAGAAGACACGTCCCGACCGGCTCGCCATCGGCTTTCGCGACCACCGCTATACCGCGGCTCTGATCCGACGCAAATAGCTCCATCGACCTCATTTCCTGCTCGAAGGACGCTTGGAGCACTGAAAAGGCGTCTGCGCGCCAGTGCGCGCACATTGCCAACTCGGGCGTGCCGGGCTCCAAGATGAAGGTCTGAATGTTGGTCATTCCTAGTCGCCACCCGATCTTATCCTCGCCTCAAATCACGATCTTGAGTCTATCATCCGGCAATGGGCCGTAGCAGCGCGAAGCCCACGAACGCGCGAGTTGGAAGCCGAGCGCACCAGCCTCGGAGCGCTGGTGATCCTGACGACCAATGAAGAACGCGACGTGTGGACGCGTGCCCTAACATTACAGTTGTCTTTTTGATTTGACATGAGCGCGTTGAGCGGCAGCCTGATGAGCTCTGCGCCAGAAAGACCATGCGATGATACGTGCGGGTTGAATACGCTTTCGAGCAAGTCTGATGGCAATGCGGCGGATTTCCTGGATTGACCAACGGATCAGTGGCGGCGTGGGTGTGCTTTGGCTTTTGCCGGGGGGCGACGTTTCGTTTTTTTGGGCGGTGGCGGATTGGCGCGATGGCGGATCGCGGCCATCATGGCGAAGGCGAGCATCACCAAGGACACATGACGGTGCCAGCCATGCCAGGATCTGCTCTCGTTGTGATCCAGCCCGAACTCGT
>NZ_JADPKQ010000227.1:0-1113 GCF_023074015.1 Bradyrhizobium sp. 142 | reverse complement strand
CTAGTACCCGGAATCATAGCTGAGTGATACGGCGGCCTTTGAACCGGCGTTGACGGACCTTTTTCTTGGTCCAGACGAAGGGTTGAGCTTTGTCATTATATGCGTTGATGTAGGCATCGATGTGCTCCTGGAGCTGTTTGAGACTTGTGAAGGAGGTGCCGCTGAGCGACTGCCCCTGCAAGATCGAGAACCATACCTCGACCTGATTGAGCCAGGACGCGCTCGTCGGCGTGAAGTGAAATTGCACATTGGGGTGCGCCTTGAGCCAATGCTCGTTTTTCTTGTGGGTGTTGAGGTTGTCGAGGATGACGTGAAGCTTTCGGCCCGGAAAGGCCGCGGACGCTGTTCATGAAGTCGAGAAACTCGACCCGGCGCCGGCGTTTTGAATGCGTCGCGATGATCTTTCCGGTGGCGACTTCGAGCGCCGCAAACAGCGTTGTCGTGCCATGCCGCTTGTAGTCGTGGCTCTGGCCGGTCAAGGCGCGGCCATTGGGCAACTTCAGATAGCCCTGCGCTCGCTCCAAGGTGGGCTTCTCGTCCACGCATAGTACGATGGCCTTCGCGGGCGGGGCGACGTAGAGGCCAACAACATCGGCGGCTTTGGCCGTAAAGTTCGGATCGTTGCTCTCGCACCAGGACTTGCGAGCCACGAGGTCAATCTTGTGGCTGCGCAGGAACCGCCAGACATATTGGACGTCGACATCGCCCAGCGCCTCGGCCAGCAGAGGGCCGGTCCAGCGCGCAAACCCTTGCGGCGGCGGCTTATCCAGCAGCTTCAGGATCCGCTTGTCGGTGACCTTCGTATAGATCGGCTGCTTGCCGGGCCGCGGCTTGTCTTGCAGCCCTTCGAGGCCATGATCGGCATAGCGGTGCCGCCAAAGGCTGACAATCCGCGGCTGGACTCCGACTTCTTTGGCGATCGAGCGGGTGCTGCGCCCGTCCGCCGCCAACAGAACTATCCGCGCCCGCTTCAAATCGCGCTGCAATGTCACCGGTGAGCGGCAACACGCTTCAAGCACCTTGCGATCTTTCTTCGAAAGGCGGACTTCTCTTGCTTCGGGGATCATCCCGATCTTGAATCACGACTCACCTTCTAAGAAAAGGGGGTACTAG